>CAZBQH010000273.1:0-8939 GCA_964493915.1 uncultured Nitrospiraceae bacterium | reverse complement strand
TGAAAGGAAGCCGCCGCGACAAAGCTCTCGGTGCTCAAAGCGGCCTTCGTGATGCCCTGGAGCACCGGCTCCGCCTCAGCCGGCCGCCCGCCTTTGGCCAGGGTCTGTTCGTTGGTCTCGCGGAAGCGGACCTTATCCACCTCCTCGTGGGCAAGGAACGGCGTGTCGCCTGGATCGTCCTTGATCCGGACCTTACGCAGCATCTGCCGGATAATGACCTCGATATGTTTGTCGTTGGTCCTGACGCCTTGGAGCCGGTAAACCTGCTGGATTTCGTCGAGCAAATACCGGCGCAACGCGTCTTCGCCTTTGACCTCGAGAATGTCGTTTGGAATGACAGGCCCGTCTGTAAGCTGTTGCCCTGCCAACACGCGGTCGCCGGCCTGCACGTTCAGATGTTTCCCTGGAGGGATGGTGTACTCGCGTTCTTTGCCCACCTGAGGGATAATCCGTACCTTGCGCATGCCTTTGGTAGCCCCGCCCAGCTCGACCACACCGTCGATGTGGCTGATTATGGCGGGATCTTTGGGCTGACGCGCCTCGAACAGCTCTGCAACGCGGGGCAAACCGCCTGTAATATCCTTGGTTTTGCTGAACTGGCGCGGCGTCTTTGCGAGGAGGTCTCCAGCCAGCACTTCATCGTCGTCGGCGACCAATACGTGAGTCTGAGCGGGCACCGTCGCATAGGCCAGGACCTCAGCGCTGTCGCCGAGAATCGTGATTTGGGGGTGCAGGTCCTGCTTGTGCTCGGTCACCACGCGTTCCTCGAGTCCCGTATCCGGGTTCGTATCCACGCGCATGGTCACGCCCTCGACCATCCCTTCCAGATGCACTTTCCCGGACGCTTCGGCAACAATGGTGACGTTGTACGGATCCCACGAGAAGATCACCTTGCCTTTGCGAACTTTCTCGCCGTCTTCAGCGTATAGGGCGCCGCCTGTATGAACAATAAAGCGCTGCACTTCCTGATCGTCGGCGTTGGTGACCACAAGCTCGCCGCCCCGGTTTACAACCACGCGTTTGCCTTCCCGGTTAGAGGCGGTCCGGATATTGTGATAATGAATCGTGCCCGTCTCCGCCATGCGAACCTCGCTGGCTTCGATCTGCCGGCTCGCCGCACCGCCAATGTGGAAAGTCCGCATCGTCAATTGGGTGCCGGGTTCGCCGATAGACTGCGCGGCCACGATGCCTACCGCTTCTCCCAATTCGACCAGCTTCCCTGTGGCCAAGTTGCGCCCATAGCACTTGGCGCATACGCCGCGTTTTGACTGGCATGTCAACACGGACCGGATCTTGACCGTGGGCAAGCCTTTCTCAACAATAAGACGAGCCTTCTCCTCGTCAATCTCCTCATCTGCATAAACAATCGGCTCGCTTTCGCCGGGTACGGTGATGTCCTCGAGGGCATAGCGGCCCACGATGCGTTCTTCAAGAGACTGCACAGTCTCCGTTCCATCCATGAGGGCTTCCACCCATACGCCGTTAAGCGTCCCGCAGTCCTCTTCCTCGATCACAACGTCCTGGGCCACATCCACCAGACGGCGGGTCAGGTAACCCGCGTCAGCAGTCTTGAGCGCCGTATCCGCCAAACCTTTGCGTGCGCCATGCGAGGAGATGAAGTACTCGAGGACGGTAAGGCCCTCGCGGAAGTTTGACGTAATGGGCGATTCGATGATGTCGCCGGACGGTTTGGCCATGAGACCGCGCATGCCGGCCATCTGCCGAATCTGCTGCTTGTTGCCTCGCGCCCCTGAATCCATCATGAGGTACACCCCGGTGAAACCCTGGTCGCTCTCTTTCATGAGGCGCAACATCGCCTGCGACACGGCATCACTGGTGGCAGTCCACTGGTCAATCACCTTGTTGTACCGTTCACCTTCGGTAATCAGACCGTTTTGGTACATCTCGTCAATGCGCTGGACCTCGTCTTGAGCGGTCTTGATGAGCTCCTCTTTCTCGGCAGGCACAACCAGATCGCTCACAGCGACTGAAACGCCCGACAACGTTGAATACTTGAAACCGACGTGCTTGAGCGCGTCCAGCAGTTCGATGGTCTTCTTATGGCCATGCGTTGCATAGCACTTGGCAATAATGTCGCCTATCGAGCCTTGGTTCTGCTCTCGGTTGACGTCGTCCAGCGTGATCTCCGGCGGCAAGGACTCCTTAAAGACCACGCGCCCGACCGTCGTATCCACAATGTGCCCTTCGCACCAGACCTTGACGCTGGCGTGAAGATCCACTTGACCCAGATCGTACGCCACGCCGATGGACTGAACACTGGGATAGACCTTGCCGGGACGGAGAACCTCGTCGTTGGGCCCCGACCATTCCTTCTTCCACTCGCCCTTGACGCCGGTACGGGGCTTGGTCAAGTAAGCGATGCCTAGCACAATGTCATGGCTAGGCGACGTGACCGGCCGGCCGTTCGACGGCGAGAAAATATTGGTCGAAGACAGCATGAGCAGACGCGCTTCGAGCTGGGCCGCCGGCATCAACGGGACATGCACCGCCATCTGATCGCCGTCGAAATCCGCATTGAAAGCCGAGCAAACCAAGGGATGAACCCGGATCGCTTTGCCCTCGATAAGCACCGGCTCGAAAGCCTGAATACCAAGACGGTGAAGCGTTGGCGCACGATTCAACAAGACCGGATGGTCTTTGATGACCTCGTCAAGTATGTCCCAGACTTCTTCCCGGCCCTGTGCAATGCAACGCTTTGCGGCTTTAATTGTGGTGGCGATGCCGCGTTCCTTGAGCTCGCGGATGATAAAGGGCTCGAACAACTCAAGGGCCATCGTCTTAGGAAGACCGCATTGATGCAGGTTGAGCTCGGGACCGACCACAATCACGGAACGGCCCGAGTAATCCACGCGCTTGCCTAACAGATTCTGGCGAAAGCGGCCCTGCTTGCCCTTGAGCATGTCGCTGAGCGACTTGAGCGGGCGATTGCCGGCGCCGAGCACAGTCCGCCCGTGACGACCGTTGTCGAAGAGGGCGTCGACTGCTTCTTGGAGCATACGTTTCTCATTGCGCAGGATGACCTCGGGAGCGCGCAACTCGATGAGACGCTTGAGCCGGTTGTTACGGTTGATAACGCGGCGATACAGGTCGTTTAGATCGCTTGTGGCGTAACGGCCGCCCTCGAGAGGCACGAGGGGCCGCAGGTCCGGTGGAATGACCGGGATGACGTCGAGCACCATCCAGGCGGGGTCATTGCCTGATTTGCGCAAGGCCTCAACCACCTTAAGGCGCTTAATGGCCTTGCTACGGGCCTGCATCGAATTTGTTGCGCTGACCTGTTGATGAAGTTCTGCGCTCAGGGCTTCGACATCCACCTCTTCGAGCAACATTTTGATTGCTTCAGCGCCCATTCGAGCGGTGAAACGGTCGCCCCACTGTTCGCGGGCATCCTGATATTCATCCTCGGTAAGGGTCTGCATCTTCTCGAGACTCGTATCGCCCGGGTCTATGACAATGTAATTCTCGAAATAGATAATCCGTTCGAGAACCCGGATGGACAGATCCAAGATGTTCCCGATGCTGCTCGGCGTCGTCTTGAAAAACCAGATATGCGTAACGGGAACGGCCAATTTGATGCAGCCCATGCGTTCGCGGCGCACCTTAGACTCGGTGATCTCGACGCCGCAACGGTCGCACGTGATGCCCCGGTGCTTGACCTTCTTGTATTTGCCGCAACTGCACTCCCAATCCTTGACGGGCCCGAAGATGCGCTCGCAGAACAAGCCGTCCTTTTCGGGCTTGAAGGTGCGGTAGTTAATGGTCTCGGGTTTCTTGACCTCGCCATGAGACCACTTCAGAATCTCTTCAGGAGAAGCCAACCGAATCGCTATCGCGTCAAAACGTTCCCCTGTCGTCGCTATATACTTCGGCAAGACCTAACCCTCCAGGATTTCGTCTTCCTCGTTTGTCTCGCTGCCGTTGTCGATCCCAACCAGCTTGATCACATCAAGGCACAGGCTCTGCATTTCACGAACGAGCACGTTGAAGGATTCCGGCGTCCCCGGTTCAACGTCTTTGTCGCCCTTGACAATGGCCTCGTAGGCCTTGGTACGCCCCTGGATGTCGTCGGACTTGATGGTCAACAGCTCCTGAAGCGTATAGGCGGAGCCATAGGCCTGCAACGCCCATACCTCCATCTCGCCGAAGCGCTGGCCGCCAAACTGCGCTTTGCCGCCCAGCGGCTGCTGCGTGACCAACGAGTACGGGCCGATAGCCCGGGCGTGGATCTTGTCGTCCACCAAGTGGTTAAGCTTCATCATGTAAAGCTGCCCGACCGTCACGGACTCCTCGAATTCTGCGCCTGACCGGCCGTCGCGCAGGCGAATCTTGCCGTCCTCGGGAAGACCCGCCTTGCGCAGGTACTCTCGGATCACGTGTTCCGAAGCCCCGTTGAATACCGGCGTTGCAACTTTCAAGCCGAGGGCTTTCGCAGCCCACCCAAGATGGGTCTCGAGAATTTGGCCCACATTCATGCGGGAGGGCACGCCCAACGGGTTCAACACAATCTGGACCGGCGCACCGTCCGGCAGAAAAGGCATATCCTCGACGGGAAGGATCTTCGAGATAACGCCTTTGTTCCCATGCCGTCCAGCCATTTTGTCGCCCACCGACAGGCGGCGTTTGGTAGCCACGAAGACCTTGACCAGCTTGATGACGCCCGGCGACAGCTCGTCCCCTTTCCGAAGCATGTCGATCTTGCTGTCGCGGAAAGCGACAAGCTTGGCCTCTTCCATGGCGGCCATGTTGACCAGACGCGTCAGCTTCTGCTGGATGCCCTTCTCTTCTATCCGCAACCGCGCCAGAACACTATAGTCGGCCTTTTCGAGGTGCGAGACCTTTACCTTCTTGCCCTTCTCGAGGACCAGCTCGTCCGTCTTATGATCAACCACATCCTCAAGAATGCGCAGACCCATGATGTCGTCTTTGATCAGACGGACAAACGTGTCCCGGACCTGGTCGATCTTATCCTGATACTCTTTCTTGACGCGGTTTACGTCGGTATTCAGGGCACTCTTCGAAGTGCTGTCCGAGGTCTTGTCGCGGCGGCTGCACACCTTGACGTCGACGATGACGCCCTCAACCCCCGGTGGAACCGTCAAAGAAGCGTCGCGAACGTCTTCGGCCTTCTCGCCGAAAATGGCGCGCAGCAGCTTCTCCTCGGGGGCCAGTTCGGTTTCTCCTTTCGGAGTGACTTTGCCAACGAGAATGTCGCCCTGCTTGACTTTCGCGCCTAAGCGCACAATCCCCGATTCGTCAAGGTTCTTGAGGGCGTCTTCACTGACGTTCGGAATGTCTCGTGTAATCTCCTCAGGACCCAGCTTGGTGTCGCGCGCCTCGATGTCAAAAACCTGGACATGGATGGAGGTAAAGACGTCCTCCTTCACCAGCTCCTCGCTGATAAGAATGGCGTCCTCAAAGTTGTAGCCTTCCCAAGGGAGAAAGGCCACCAACACGTTTGCGCCAAGCGCGAGTTCGCCGTGATCCGTCGCGGGGCCGTCGGCAATAATGTCGCCTGCCTGTATCTTCTGGCCTTTCTGCACGATGGGGCGCTGATTAATGCACGTGTTCTGATTCGAGCGCACGTATTTCTTGAGACGGTACACGTCTTCATCGGCGCGGAAGGGATTATCGTCGGCCTTTCTGTCGCGCTTCGTATGGCGAACGCGAATCATCTCTCCGTCGACGTACTCGACAACGCCCGAGCGCTCGGCCTTTACCACAGTGCCGGCATTTCTCGCGGTAACATGTTCGAGGCCTGTACCGACCAAGGGCGACTCGCTCCGAAGCAACGGAACAGCCTGGCGCTGCATGTTCGAGCCCATCAAAGCGCGGTTCGCATCGTCATGCTCGAGAAATGGAATCAGCGCCGCCGCGACGCTCACCAACTGTTTGGGCGAGACATCCATGTAATCGACCTGTTGCGGATCTACTTTCGGAAAGTCGCCGCGATGCCGGGTCAACACCAATGGATCAACAAACCGACTCCGTGCGTTGAGACGCGCATTCGCCTGAGCGATAATGTAGTTGTCCTCGTCGTAGGCGGAGAGCATCTCGACCTGCTCGAGCACCCGTCCATTGTCCACCTTGCGATACGGCGTCTCGAGAAACCCATATTCGTTGATCCGCGCGTAGGTCGACAAAGAGGCCATGAGGCCGATATTCGGGCCTTCGGGCGTCTCGATAGGACAGATCCGGCCGTAGTGCGTCGTGTGGACGTCGCGCACCTCGAAACCGGCCCGGTCGCGGCTCAAGCCCCCTGGCCCCAAGGCGCTAAGACGCCGCTTGTGGGTCAACTCGGCCAGTGGATTAATCTGATCCATGAAATGGGACAGCTGGCTGCGGCCGAAAAAGTCCTTGATAACTGCACTCACCGGTTTAGGATTGACCAGACTCTGCGGGGTGAGCTGCTCTTCTTCCTGGAAATTCATCCGCTCGCGAACGGTCCGCTCCATACGAACAAGCCCAATGCGAACCTGGTTCGACAGCAACTCGCCTACGGCACGCACCCGGCGGTTGCCCAGATGATCGATGTCGTCAAGGACGCCTTCACCGCCGCGAAGCCGTACAAGGTATTGCAGCGTCGCGACCACGTCCTCCTTCGTCAAGGTCTTAACGTCTTGTGAAATCTCGAGGCCCAGCTTCCGATTGATTTTGTAACGGCCGACAGGCGCGAAATCATAACGGCTCGGGTCAAAAAACAGCTTCTGGAAAAAGGACCGGGTCGTTGCCTCGGTTGCTGGATCGCCGGGCCGGATCCGGGCGTAGATCTCAGCCAGCGCCTCCTCCGTGGTGTGCGTCGCATCGGAAGCCAGCGTCAGCGCAACAGCAGGATCGCGCAACACGGCCTCCTCGTCGAGAAGGACCAGCTGCTTGACGTTCGAGTGCATGAGACGCTCAACAACCGGCGCAATCAACTCCTCCGCCGCATCGGCCAGGATCTCTCCAGTCTCAGGATCGATCACATCCTCGCCGCAGATGCGCCCCACTAATTCATCGGGCGATACGGACTTGCCGTCTATCTTGACGCGCGTGCGACCTAGAACAACGACGTTTGTCTCGTAAAACAGGGAGAGGATTTCGGCGTTTTCCTCAAAGCCGAAAGCCCGCAAAAAGGCCGTCGCCAAAACGCGCGACCGGCGGTCGATGGTCAACCACAGCAAGTCGTTCACGTCATACTCGAATTCGAGCCATGCCCCACGATAGGGAATGATGCGCGCCGTCAACAGTATCTTGCCGTTCTGATGCGTCTTGGTCTCGAAAGAAACGCCCGGCGACTTGTGCAGTTGACTTACAATGACGCGTTCGGCGCCGTTGATAATGAACGTGCCCTGCGCGGTCATCATAGGCAGCTCGCCTAAGAACACCTCTTGCTCGACCATCATGCGTTCCCGCAGTTCACCGCTGGAACCGACCTCTTCATAGCGGACGAGCCGCAGCAGCGCCTTCAGCGACGCCGCATAGGTCAGTCCGCGCTCGTGACACTCCTCAACGGTGTACTTGGGCGGCGCAAAAGAGTAGCTGACAAACTCGAGACGGGTTAGATTGTCGGGCGAAGTGATCGGAAAGACGTCCAGAAACACCTCCTGGATTCCCTTAGGCTCACGTTCGTCCGGCGGCACGTCCCATTGCAGAAAATCCCCGTAAGATCTGGTCTGGATCTCGATGAGATCCGGCAGTTCCATGGGGTCCGGGACCCGCCCCAGTGAAGGACGGTCGAAGGTCATTTCAGGAGCTACAGCCATGCAGAATACCTTTCCAATTAACCAAACGCTGACTGATCGCCTTGAACCGGCAGAAAAACGAAGGGATTCTCACGGAGAAAGACAACTCCGCCAAAAGCACAGTCTATTGTCACAAGGAGCACAAAAAGATAGGGTACCACCGCCGTGACGAAATGTCAAGCAAAAACCTTGCCGCCCGCCACGAACAGCCCCACCCGAGATCAAGACGCTAAAAAACCAACTGCCCGGGAGAATAGGAAGATTCCGCGCCCTCTTTCCAGATCTTCTACATTACACTGCTCACACATTGTCTTGTACCACGCCTGTCAATCCCATGTCAAAAACAACGCAACAACCCAATCGCCTCGCAAATCCTCACCACCAAATCGGGATGCACGCAAGCATACCAACCGGGAGGAATAAAAGACGGCCCTATCCGCTTTCCTACGTCTACCTGACTATCGACCCTGACCAAGGCGGCCCCTTCGTGCTACAAGCCGTTGCCCTCAACACGCTGAACTGTCCCGGCCACTGGGGAAAAGGATTCATCGCACCTACGTGAAACGCTTCTGCCAAGGCCCCGGCTTGTCTTTGCAGCTTGTGTGCGTATGAGCGGCCTGAAGGGATACAATACGGCGCAGCCCAGTGTTGGCTGCTCGCAAACGAAGCGGCGCGTCAAGACCCCATGAGGGAGGTTTTCGCATATGGCGCAAGGCGATCACATTCGCGTCCGCCGCAGTGGATACTGGCACCACGGGATCGATTGCGGCGACGGCACCGTGATCCATTACAGCGGGGAAAAGAAAAACAGGCGGAACGCGTCAGTAACCGTCACCTCTATGGCTGACTTTGCACGCGGGCGCCCGGTCGAGCTCGTTCTGCATCACGACGCGGACCCTCCTGAAGTGGTGATGCAGCGCGCGAAAAGCCGACTACGCGAGGCGCGCTACATGCTGCTTTTCAACAACTGCGAGCATTTCGCCTACTGGTGCAAGACCGGACGCCACAAAAGCAAGCAGGCGAAACGTTTCCTTGTGGCCGCAGGAAGCACGGCATTGCTGGGCTTCACCGTTGCATTAGGCGCCGGCCTGAAAGCCGGTCTCAGAAATCTTGGTTCTTGGGGAACGAGAGTGGAGTTACGAAGTTGAAATAGGTGCATGTGCCTGCTTGGCTATTGGTCTTTCACCAGCAAGTGAT
>CAZBQH010000272.1:0-1938 GCA_964493915.1 uncultured Nitrospiraceae bacterium | reverse complement strand
GGTTGGCCCAGCGCCCCGCGTCCGGGCTCATGCCGATGTCGAAGCGGATGCGAAGTTCGCGCCGGGCGGCGTCGTATTCGGTCTGAAACACCCGTGGTTCCGCTACGCTTGCGCCGACAGCCAGTCCCGCGCCGTCGGCGGTCTCGATGCAGCCAATGGGATAGCGGTTGTTGTACCCGTCGCGGCCTGCGCCGTACCAGACGGCGTCTCGATAGAGCTTGCCTGCCTCGATGGTCCGTCGGCCGCGGAAATGGTCGTGCCACACGCCCCCTACGGCGTCGATGGGCACAGCCAGATAGGCGCTCACGGCTCTGTCAAGAGGCTGCGTGCTTTCCCAGCGGCAGCGTATTTCGATATGCTCGCTCTTCGGTTGCCAGGTGACCAGGCCGCGCAGGTGGGCCTGCCGGCTCTCAAACGCTTGGTGGACGGCATGGTCTATCCGTTCGAGGGTCGTCGTTGGTACGAAGTAGTTGTATGATGCCGGCCGCAACTGGACGTCGCGATACCACGCTGTCCATTCGCCCGCCGCCGAAAGCTCGAGGTTCACGCGCGCAATGGGTCTGTCCGGACAGATCACCTTCTTGTTGAACTGCGGGCCGTGGTCGTACTGGCCGAAATACGCCGACTGCTCCGGCATCTGCTCGCCGTCTCGGTAGACGGCGTGGGCATTCAGCGCGAGATTGCGGCTCCACCAGCCGACGGCCTCGCCGGGCGTTCTGGCCTGGGCCCAACCGGATAGCACCAGGGGTTCCGGCGCTGTCTGGTTGACCTCAACGCTGCGCCGGGGTTTCCCGTCGGTCCCGCCCGATACGCGCAGCCAGGGGCCGGCCTCGCCGTTCACCGTCTCCTCGACCGTGTCCGCGGGCACGTTCCATGCCTCGGCCGACTTGTCCGCGAGCAGATCCGGCGCGTCCTCGGGTTCGACCACCTCTTCGAAGCGGATCAGCGGGGTAGCGCCGAGGGGGATGCCTGTGTCGCCCACTTGGAGATCCGTGCCCGCGCCATCCGATTTGCGTAGGGCGAGTTCAAGCCCGTCGTCATCCCAGAGCACGACGGCCTTTAACGTCTCCTTAATGTTGCACTCGGGCTGCGCCAAAACTTCGGGGCCTGAGGCAGCCACGCTGAGCAGAAAGGCCGCAATAAGAAAGCGGGTCATGACGTTTCCCCTTTCCGTAGTTGGACCCCGGCGTTTTCCAATGGCCGATACAATGCGGGCAAGCGGGCGCTGGCACATAGCTGACAGGGTCTGAAATGCGAAAAGACGCAAACCTGCTTGTCAGCCGGTACTCTTGCACAGTTCGTCGGGCTGTCAGTGTCAGATGACCTGAAAGGGCCCTGTTCTCGGGCACTGTACCATTCCACGGTTCAATGACGAAACCGGAGTCTTCGTTTTTGACGGGCATCCTATGGGCAAGGGAGGGGCCATTCCTCCGTAATCATAAGGAAGAAGTGTCAGATCCTAGCGGCTGCGCGCACGCAAGTGGAAAAACCCGGTCATTCCTTCAAGAATCCATTATGCGGCATGAACTTAGGATTCAGGATATTCCGCTTAGGATCAGGGAAGTATTCTAGCCAATTACCAAGTATTATTTTAGTATGAGAAGTGCCATTGGCTTTGCAGGATCTTGAGTGTGGATATATGAAATGGAGGCAGTAACAATGATGCGCAGGATGTTTGGGGTAGTCATCTGCAGCCTTCTCGCCATGGGTGCAGCCTGGGCGGGAACGGCCTACATTAGTTTCGACAACGACAACGGTACGGGCAATTCGTTGCCTTCCGAGGCAACCGTTGGTAGCGACGAGTCCGGCGCGGTCTCGTTCGAGAACGACCAGGCCGTATTCCCGGGCGGCGGCGAGTGGATCGCCTTTCCGCCCGAATGGGCGATTGGATCATTAGACCAGGACCCGATCTCTGTGGAGTTCACCATCCAGAATCTC
>CAZBQH010000271.1:0-4151 GCA_964493915.1 uncultured Nitrospiraceae bacterium | reverse complement strand
ACTATTCTTTTACCTTCGACCAGGGGACGTTCCTGTACGCGGTGCAGACTGCGGAGATTGCTATCCAGTTTGCCGGGCTGGAGAAACCTACAGATGAATTCAGCTTTGCGATTCATCTCACGGACGAGTCGACCCTGACTCCCGCCGATTTCACCAGCCAGTTCACGGACCGGCAGCGCGTCGCTGCCCCGCCAGATGCGGGCACGCGCTACCGGATCCTGCTCAACAGCATTAAGGGTATTTCCATCCAGCATTCGACCATTGCCTACGACAGTCAACCGTACTTCCTCATCGAGATGACCCTGCGCAACACCAGTGATGCACCGATAGACATCGCGAGCGTCGATCTGCTGGCGCTGGGTCCTGACGGTCTTCCGGGCATAAGCCCTGAAGCTGTCGCCGTCGAGCGCCCCGTCGCAATCCGGGGCCCGTACCCGGTATTCGACAACGACTCGCCTTCGGTCTTCGGCGCACTGAGCGACAAGACCCGCAACGTCCTTCTCGGCATCGGGGTATTGCCGTCCGGCGCCGGCCAGCCTGCCGTCGCGCTCGAGATTAAGGATGGGACCCTGCGTTGCCGCGTCTCAACGGACCTGACCCCAGGCTGCCGCATCGAACCGGGGGCGGACTTGACGCTCGATTCTGTATGGCTCGCCTATGCATGCAAATCTGCCGGCCAGATGGACATGCACTACGCCTGGGCCTTCAGCCAACTCTATGCCCCGAAACCTCGTGCTGACCTCCCCCGGTGGTGGGTAACCATTCCCGAAGAGGGTAGCTGCGCCGACCTGTCTGCGGCCGTCGCAGCATGGGCCGGGATGGGGAAAAGCTGGGTTCTTGTTCCCGCAAGCTGGGAGGATCGCCCAGGTGCTATGCGCGGCGCGGCGCCCGCATGGCCGCGGGACATCGGATCCGTGGTGGGAATGTTGGGAGGCAAGGGCGCAAAGGTTGGGATTGCCGTAGACCCCCTTGCCGTCGACGAGGGCGATGATCCCTCGACTATGAGGTCGGAGGATGGTACGGTCTGGGCCAACCCCGGCGAGCCCGCGGGCATGGCGCGTGCATCCGCCCGAATCGCCCACCTGGCGCAAAAAGGATTCGCCTTTTTCGGCGTCCCTCCGTCGCGCATACCTGACGGCGTCCTGCGCGCCTTTCATATCACTCGAGCCCAGGCAGGCAACCTCGCGTACCAGGCAGCTCTGAAAGGCGCTCAGGGCAAGCCCGTTCTGCCTGCGTCGACGGGGACGGTGAGCCCGAGTTTGGACGGGTGGCTCGACGCCGCCGCAGCGCTGGCGCCCTTTGCCCGGTTCAACGTCATGCTTGGGCCGTGCCGTTACAACTTGCACGGTCTCCCCTCGATTGCTCAGCCGCAGGAGACGGCCTTGGCTCTCAATCCAGGCATCATCGAATTGCAGGGTCTGCCCGGTTCACAAACACATCAACAAGCATCTAGAATCCTGTCGGGACCGCCAGTCGCGTGCTATCCCCTCGACGGCTGGCGGCGTTCGCCCAAGCTCTGGCAGGCCAATGCCGGCAGCGAGCTGCAACCGGTCTGCGGCACAGCCGTTCTTGCGTTCCCAGGCGCAGATCCTTGGGGAATCGCAGATGTGGACATTCCCGGCGGCGCAAATGGCGCAGCGCTGCGTCTCTGGGATGGAAAGCTTATAGATTTGTCCGCGGGGCAGGCACCCGCAGCCGACGCCTATGAGGTCTACGTCGTGGCCGTTGCGGGCGGCAATCCGGCAGTCTTGGGGGCGTGGTCTCGCGACGGTGTTCCCCTAAGCAAACCCAGCAACGCTTCCTGGGCTGCCGCTGAAGGCAGATTGTCAGGGAGCTTCCCGCCGGCGGGCTCTTCAGGCGCGTTCGCAGCGGTCAGCGTTCCCGCGCCTTGGGTGTTGAAGTCGGCAGGAGGCAGCCGGGCGGGCGTCGTGCAGCAAGGGCGCTTTGTTGTGTTCGAGCTGTCAGAGAATAACGACATTAGGTTCACCTGCGTCTTCGAACGCGGCGTTTAGATCGGATACAGCGGCCGCGAGCAATAGACGGCGCCGCTGGTAAGGAACAGGGACAATGCATCGCTCCCTCAGCCAACGCGTGGGCAACGCAGTGCGCTTGGCCGAAGTAATTCAAGTGCTGGTCCGCCACGGGTTTGCCGACTTGGTGCAGCGGACGGGACTCCATGAAGGATTGCCGGCCCGGGTGTTGCGCCGCCTGCGGCTCATCAAGGCGCCCAGCGGCGAGCCCGAGACGCTCGGCAACCGCATGTGCGCCGTGTTCACCGAACTGGGACCGACCTTCATCAAATTCGGCCAGATTCTGAGTACGCGTCCAGACATCGTGCCGCCCGATGTCCGGGAAGCCCTTGGCCGGCTCCAAGATCGGGTCGCGGCACTTCCCTTCGACGAGATGGCAGCGATGGTGGTGCAAGAGCTGGGCGCTCCGCCCCATGAGCTGTTCGCATCATTGGACGAAACGCCCGTGGCGTCCGCATCGCTGGCTCAGGTGTATCAAGCGACTTTGCCCAATGGCGCCCAGGTTGCCGTGAAAATCCAGAGACCCGGCATCGAAACGGTCATCCGCTCCGACTTGCGCCTGATGCGGCGCATAGCGGAATGGATCCAGGAACACGTGAGCGATGCACTCTGGATGAATCCGGTCGAGGTTCTGGACGAATTTGAGCGCAGCATACGCCGTGAACTCGACTTCATCGTTGAGGCCCATACCATCGAGCGCTTCCGGATCAACTTCGCCAATGATCCGCGGGTCTTTGTCCCCCGCACCTATTCCGAGCTTAGCTCGAGCCGCGTCCTTACCATGAGTTGGATTGACGGCATTCGCGTGGACAACCTGGATGCCTATCCGGATCAACAGTGCGATCCCGCCACCGTCGCCCTTGTCGGATGCGACGTCCTCTGCAGGCAAGTGTTCCATCATCACCTGTTCCATGCTGACCCGCATCCCGGCAATATCCGGGTCCTCAGCCACAACAGGGTCGCGTTTCTCGATTACGGGATGGTCGGCCACCTCGAACGCAACGACGTCGCCGCAATCGCCGACGCACTACGCGCCGTTTTTCACGGCGACGCGGAGGAATGCGTCCGGGCCGCCCTACGATTTACACGAACGGGAGACGTCCCCGACCGGGACAGGCTGGTTCACGAAATAGCCGACTTCATTGCTTTCGAGGCGCCAACTGTTGTGGCGGGAGGCAAAGTGGCCCGGGCGGTAGAACAACTGGCCGAGACGCTACGCCGTAACCATCTTGAACTGGCGCCCCGCTTCTCCCTGCTGCTGAAAGCCTTGGCCACCATCGAATCGACGGGGTACTCCCTTGACCCGTCGTTGGACATGGCCGCCGTTATCAAGCCCTTCATCGATGAGATCATTGCCAATCGTTACAAGCCCTTCCAGATTCTCGACGATATACGCTCAGATCTCTCCTCTTTTGCGAGGTTGGCCAACCAGTTTCCGGAGGATATCCTGCAGCTTTCGCGTATGCTTCGGATGGGGCAATTAAAGATCCAACTCAACCATGAGAAACTCAACCATCTGGCCGAGGTGACGGACCGGGCCAGCAACCGCCTGACCGTAGGCGTGATCACAGGCGCCGTAATCGTGGGATCCAGCCTGCTGATCAGCGCAAAGGTTGGTCCCCATAATCTCGGCCTTGCGGGTTATTTGATTGCGGCTGTCCTAGGACTTGCTCTTGTGATATCGATCCTCAGGTCGCGCGTCTACTGAACCAAAGAAAGGAAGCGGGTGTCGACTGCATTCACATACCGTTCATACGCGAAGATCAACCTCTATCTGGACGTCCTCAGCAAGAGGCGCGACGGCTATCACAACATCGAAACCATCTTTCAAAGCGTGAGCCTTGCAGATGAGATCATGTTTACGGAACAGCGCTACGGCGTCACGCTCGAGTGTACATCGCCTGAGTTAGACACGGGCGCGAGCAACCTCGCGTTCCGCGCCGCCCAGTTGCTCCAAGAGGCGGCGGGCTGCAGCCGGGGCGTTCACATCTACCTCAAAAAAAACATCCCCATCGCGGCGGGGCTTGCCGGAGGCTCAGGCGACGCGGCCACAACGCTCATTGCCTTGAACAACCTCTGGGAGCTCGAGCTCGCACCGGCGCAACTGCGCCGCCTCGGCTT
>CAZBQH010000270.1:0-13150 GCA_964493915.1 uncultured Nitrospiraceae bacterium | reverse complement strand
TTGGTCACATTGCGTGCGGCGACGACCCGGCCGTTTTTCATGCTCATGTTCCTCTTATCGATTCTGCGGGGTTGAGACGCAGGGCAAAACGTACGGGATAAAGCGCGGCGACCAACGCTGATGCAATCGAGACGGAGAAGGCATACCAGATAAACCAGGAGCCGATGTCGCTGTAGATCTTTGGATCAAGCAAGATGGTTTCAACCGAGACTTGCCCGCCCGACAGTTTCCGGATATCGATGCCGAACGTGGCGAGATAATAGGACACCGGATATGCAATCAGCAGGGCTGCTACGGCGCCCGCGAATCCCGTGACGACAGCCTCGAGCAGAATAACCGCGATCACCTGCCTTCCCCGCATGCCGAGCGCGGTCAGCACGCCGAATTCGCGATGCCGCTCGAGGTAGGCCGTTAGCTGCGCGCTTGCCACGCCAAAGACGACGACCGCCAGAACGATGATGCTGATGAGCCGGATGAAGACCTTGTCGCCCTCGACGCCCGCCGCTATTCCTGGGTTGACGTCCTCCCATGTGAGTGCAACGTTGCCGGGAGGCGTGCGCGCAGCGAGGTATGTATAGGCTGTCGGGATATCGCGGTAATCATGCAACAATGCTGCAATCTCCGAGGGGGCGTCCGAGCCCGTCAACCGGGCAAGCTCCTTGTAAGGAAGATGACACACGGTATAGTCGAGTTCGCGGCTCCCTGTCGAGAGCACTCCTACGATCTCGAGCATGGCGCTTCGCATTTCATCGAGACCGGCCACGGTTACAAGTAGGTCGTCGCCTACGCCCACCTTCAGGCGGCGCCCGAACTCCGACCCGATGACGGCGGCGTCCGTGTCGCCCGGCTCGAGGTAGCGGCCCTCGATTCTGCTCTTGAACACGATGCGGTTGAACGCCTTTTCGGCCGCGGGTTCAACGCCTGTGAGTTCGACGGCGGCTGTTCGTGTGCCAAAGGCGAGCAGACCGTTTGCGTGGATGCGGCGCACGGCGCGCTGTAGCCCCGGAAGAGCCTTGACGGCATCGAAGGAGCGTTCCGGTTCGACGATGCGCAAGGTGTTGTCGCGCGTACGCGGCCAACCCTTGGGCGCAATCCGGAGATGGCCGGCCCCACTCTCGGAGGCGGCGCGTATCTGCATTTCGGACCCTCCGATATAGTACGCCGTAGCGATGAGACCCAGTGCGCAGCCTATGCCGATGCCTATGACGGACAGCAACGTGCGCCGGGGATGCCGCAGAAGGCTTCGAAAGGCGTAAACGGCGGCTACACGTCTGATCATGAGCGCATGGCCTCGGCCGGTTGAAGCCGGACGGCCAGGGTAGCGGGCCATGTCGCCGTAATGACCGAGGTCAGTATGACCGCGGCAGTCCCGTAGCCGACATGGCGCAACTCGAACTGAGGATAGATCACGTAAGAAAACCGCAGTCCATGGAAGGCGATCTCGCTGCCCGCCATTCCACCCAGAGCGCCGTAGTCTATACCCGTGTAGGAGGTGATGTAAACGGTGACGGCTCCGATAAGCGAACCCAGGATCACCCCGACGAGGCCGAGCAGCACCGCCTCGATGAGTATCATTGCGACGATGCGTTTGGGTTGGGTACCGAGAGCCAGGAGCATCCCCAGCTCGTGGGTTCGCTCGAAGGTGGACATCATCATCGTGTTTGCGATGCCCGCCGCCGCCGCTACGAACAGGATGCCAACAAAGAAGAGATCCACAAAACTCTTTAAGTCCATCACCCCGGCCAACTGCGGTGCAACTTCGCGCCAAGGAAGCACCTCGTAGTCCTTGAGGCCGGGCAAAGCAGCAATGCGGCGGGCTAGTTCCTCCGCTTCGCGTTGGTCCGGGCCTCGCACAACAATCTCGTGCGCCTGGTCCTGCATGGCCAGGAACGTGCCTGCCGCCTCGATGTCGAGCACGATTCCCATGGTCTGCACGAGCTCGATGGTGCTGTCGACGATCCCTGTCACCTCGAAAAGGTCGCTTACGGGGAAGCCGTCGACATCCTGGCCGATTAAGGCAAGCGACTGGCCCGGCCTGATGTTGAGCCGGTTTGCCAAGACCTTGCCGATGGCTGCCTGAAAGCCCTTGGGTCTTTGCTCGGCGGGCAGCATTTCAATCAGACCGCCTCGCGCGGATTCGACGGCTGGGTCGACGCCCACGACCATCGCGGGCCATGCGTCCGCCGCTTGGCCGGCATCCTCGCCGGAGGCTGCCAGGACGGGGGAAAAGATGCGCGACGAGATGGTCTTTACGCGGGGCAGCTTCTTGATCGCTTCTTCGACAGCCTTGCGGTGGTCGATAAACAGATCGACGGCCTGTTCGTCGCGCCACTTGGCGTGATGGATCTGCACGTGGCCGATAAGCGGCCCCGTAATGATGTCGAGCATGTCGTCGAACGCGCCCGCCATCATGCTATTCACAAACACCAAGGTGAACTGGCCCAGGGAGACGGCGCCAACAGCCAGAACGGTGCGGCGCCGGTTTCGCCCAAGGTTCCGCCAAGCGATGCGGAAGCTCGTTAACACACCGCTAAGCAAAGAGATCTACCTCCAATACAATAGGTGTTCCGACAGCACTGGCGCTCTGCCTCGGGGGGCATCCTACCGGTGTTGCTCGAGGCTGGATAGACTGAACATGCTGCTGGGCACGTCGGCGTCGAAGTCGACATCCAGGTACACCATCTCGGTCTTGTGCCCTTCCTGATCCTCAGGCACAAGGACTAGCCGGCTCGGCGTCAAGCGGCCGTCGAACACCTGCGGGTCGCTCCAGCGCATTGTCCGCGCCAGTTCGTCTCTACGGTTGTAGTACTTGGCTTCGAGAGGCAATTTGCCGTCATGGGAAACGGTCAGCACGAAGCTGTTCCACAACCCCACAACGCCAGGCCGGGCCGTGAATTCGATAAGCCAGCCCGGCGGTTCTTCCGAGGCGCCCAGAAGCTCGTAGCTGTAGTCGTCGACGACCGAGGTCTCGCTGACCAGGTCGTCATTTGTGAAATCGCTGCCCATCCACGACGAAAGCATCATTGAGGGGGGGATGCGGATGGTGCGCTTGATCTTAGGCATGTAGTTCCATAGGTTGTCGTCCACTTTCAGCGTGGCCATGCCTTTGTCGCGCGGCGGCGCCTCGACGACGATCAGCACTTGGTCTTTGCCTTTGCTCCACGCCTTGAGCCGCATGGTCCGTTCCGTTCGGGGACGGGTCACTTTGAACTCGATCTCCGCCGCCGTACCTTCGGACTGGTAGAGGGTTTCGAAGTGTTTCACGGCGGCATCGAGGTCGAGCACGCCGTCTTTAACCAGCGGCTCGCCAGACTCGGGGCGCGAAACGGCTGGATCGCCTGCGTCTTGCGCTGTTGCTGCGATCATGAAGTAGATCGTCCAACAAGCGCAAAAGACCGACAGGCCGATTCTGCGTGTGAACATACGCTTGCCTTCTCCGTTTTCCCAACGCCGAAACGGCGCCTCGCATCAGGAAATGTGTTTTTCCAACGCTATCAAGGTGGTTTGACCGACAAACCGCGACGAATGATGACCGAATCCCGGCGCCAATTGCAAGGACCGCCGTCTGCGCACTGCAGGCCTTTTCGGACGGTCCCTTCTGCTTAAAGGTTGCCGGAATGCCCGCAATTGGGCGTGTTGAGGCCCTCTCCCTTGGAACAGTGTGGATAGGCATATCGTTTTCTTTGTCTGTCATGTTACAATGAAGTTCTGGCTGGGCGGTCTGAGAGCCGCTAAGCTCTGACGCTAGGGAATGCTGGAATCGACCCCAAGATAGCGGCGACGGTCTTCATCAACCAAGACCGAGAAGGAAAGACAGATGACAAACTACGAACGCGCTGTGGCTGCTTTGGAGCGCCAGACTCCGGATATGGTGCCCATTTTTGAGCTCTTGATAGACGAAAGGGTAATAAAAGGGGCATGCCCAGAGTGTAGTTATGAAGATTTCGCCGAGAAATACGATCTTGACATTGTCCTGACAGGGACTCCATCCAGCAACTATCGAATTGAGATGCTCGATAAGAATACAAAGACTTTCAAAACGGAATGGGGCGTAACCCGAAGAGATACTGACCAGACTGTTTCCTTTCCATTAGAAGGGCCCATTAAATCAGAAGAGGACCTCGAGAACTATACCCCTCCCAATCCCCATGATCCTTACAGGTTTGTGCGGCTCAAAAGGCTTCTCGATAGATTCAAGGGGAGGAAGATGGTGGGAATGCATATGCATGACGCGTTTACGTACCCTACCTATCTTCGAGGGATGGAAGAGCTTTTGATGGATCTGCTTATTGACCCGGACCTTGTCAAGAAACTCGTGCGGATTGGTGTCGAGCATTCAAAGGAACTGATAAAGGGAGCAGCCGAGCTCGGGGCGGATCTTATTGTGTTTGGCGACGACTATGGCGGAAATGACGGCCCCCTGATGTCGCCAATGCATTTTGAGGAGTTTTTTCTCCCAGGCATGAGAGAGGTCGTAGAAACTGCAAAGAATGAAGGTCTCTATGTTATTAAGCATACGGACGGCAATATAAGCGACATACTCGAGGCAATAGTCAGCACGGGGATTGACGGGATACACCCCTTGGATCCTGAGGCGGGAATGAGCATAAAGAAGGTTAAGGACGCATATGGGGACAGAGTGTGTGTAATGGGCAACATTGATACAGGAAAGATTCTGAGTGAGTCTACGCCTGAGGTTGTTGAAAAGACTGTGCTGAAGACTATCATGGATGTTGCGCCCGGCGGGGGGTATATCATCGCTTCTGCCAACTCCATTCATCCAAAGGTAAAACCAGAGAATTACGTCAGAATGCTTGAATCGGCTCGAAAGTACGGCAACTACAGCCACCTAGGATCGGCTGCCTAAAGCCCTCCCTCATAGTGCCGCGCTTTTGGCTGACCTGCGGAAGGCCTTTCACCGCTCGGCGACGTCCTGATATGTGCGGGATGAAACGGGCTCTCGCTCGAAAGGCTCCATCCGGCCCGTGAAGGGAAGGGGATTGACCATCAGGGCCGGAACGGCTGCACTTTTTCCCTCTTTGCCCTTTTTAATCTTGTGATAAAATTGCCTCGTGGGGTAACAGTCAATGAAGGAGGTAAGAGCGATGAAGCGGCTAACATTGGCGATTGTGGTGATTGGCGTGGGCATGATGCTGGCAGGTTGTCCACCCGTATCGAAACCGGACCTGATTGTTACGTCTCTGGCAAAGACGGGCGACGCCGTCATCAATCTGGACAACTCCGTCGAGGTGCCAATCCGCGTCGTTGTCAAAAACCAAGGCGGCTCTTCGGCCGCCGTTTTTAAGGTTTCGGTGGAGTACACGAGCACCCAGGGAACATTTGTAGTGGCCTTCACCGTGCCCGGCCAAGCGAGTATTTGGTATCCCTATACGAGCGGTCCTCTTGGGCCAGGGGCGAATGTGACGTTCGAAGGCAAGCTCACTTTCCACCCGAGTGTTCACGAAGAGACTGTGGATATCGTGGCCATTGCTGACAGTTGCTCGGGCGATGAGTTTATGCCCGAGTACTGCCGTGTTGACGAAAGCGATGAGACCAACAACGCGTCCTCGGCAATCAGTGTTCCGTTGCCTTAGCTGGAGCGACTCGAGATCGCTGCCTATTCATGTGAAGCCAGGGCGCGCCAAGAGGCGGTTTTGACTGGATCGGTGCGGGACACTTGGCGCTGAGAGGTGCGCTCCGTGCGGGCTAAACAAAGAGCAAACTGGGTCCGCCGGGGTCGAGGAAATGCCTGATGATGCGGCGGAAACGCGTACTGTTTCTGTGCATGGGAAACTCTTGCCGGAGCCAGATGGCAGAAGGTTGGGCGCGTAGCCTGTGGGGGGATTTGTTTGACGTGTATTCAGCAGGGATTGAGAACCACGGCCTCGATCCGCGCGCTGTGCAAGCGATGTCCGAGGTCGGCGTCGACATCTCGAGGCATCACAGCAAGACGTTGGCGGATCTGGCTGGTCTAACTTTCGATTACGTGGTGACGGTATGCGACAAAGCGCGCGAGTCGTGCCCGGTTTTTCCCGCTTCCGCGAAGGTTCTGCACCGGGGTTTCGACGATCCGCCTTGGGTAGCCCGTTGTGCCAAGACTGAAGAGGAGGCAATGGCGCCCTTCCGGCGCGTCCGCGACGAGATTCGTGCATTTGTTATGCAGATGCCCGAGTTGTTCCGCTTTTGGGAAGATCCGCAAGAGCTCACTAGGTAGGCGACCACAGGGGGGGACGCAAACGCCTCGCAGCCCAGCCGCATCGCGCCAGCAAAGGTTTCTAATAAGCCAGGGAACGGAAGTCCGGCACCGTATGGAAGGTGATGAGATTGCCGTCGTGGGCGCCGTGAGCCTGGGCATCGCCGCTTCGCGACAGGATGTGAAGGTCTGCGCCGTCAATCACCATGCTCGCATAATGCCGGGCCTGCTTGGGCGAACCGCCTATGGCCACAAGGCCCGCAAAGCACCAGTCGACGCAGTTTTTTGAGAAATGGAGCTGCAGACGGTGGCGCTCGTTATTGGGCAGGTTGAAGCGTTCTGGGGACAGGCGGTCGGCGCGCGTCATCGAGTCGGTGGCTTGTGAACTCAGCAGCCAGTAGAGCTTCGTCTGGTCATCGTAGAGGATGTGGAACCGCATCTGTCCTCCCGGCAGTGGCAGGAAGAGGATCTTCCTCCCTGAGGGGACGGTGACAAGTTCTGTCCTGATGCTTCCCGTGCCCGCTTGATGGCCCTCCTCGACCGCTCTCGCGAGTGCGGCGTAACCCGTACCGCCGGTGTGGGCGCGCATGAAGAGATGGAAAGTTTTGCCTGAAGCGTCGCACCATATGTGGTCGGGATCGGTGAATTGCACCACGTTGGTCTCGAGCCAGCCCATCGGTGCGCAGGCGCGTCCTGGAGCAATGATCGTTCCAGACGGATATGGCGCCTCGTAGAAAGGCACGCCGAAGTAGTCGATGGCCGGATGGGTCTCGAGGTTGCGTATTGTGTCGTGAAATGGGAGCTCGGAGGCGAAGGTCCAGTTCTCCCGCTTCGTCAAGTCGTCATTGACCCTGCCGCGCATCAACACCGGTGCGAGTTCCCCTACGTACCACGTCTGGACGGCGTTGCTTGTCCGCCGTTCCATGACGAGGTAAACACAGCCATTTGCATAGTGAACATTGCAGGCTGACTGATGCCAGAACTGGCCTTTTGTGAGACGAGACGGCGCAGTCCAGGTCTCGCCGCCATCGTCTGAACGGATGATCATAAGGTCGTTTGCTTGGCCGAGCACGTAGAGTGCGTTGCCCGCAACGAACGGGCGGGCGTGCATGAAGGGAAAGTCAATCCTATGCATCCAGGTCGTGCCGTGATCATCGCTGGTAAACACCTTGCCCTGCCACGAATAGCCGGACTCCCCGCGCGGCCACTTGGCGCCGGGCAGGTCCTCGACGCCCGGGCCGCCCAAGTCCATTGTAGCCACGATGCGGCCCGAGTTCAGGAGCGCGAGGCCAGGCGTGTAACAGTAGATTCGTTCCGGGTCGGGCGATTCGTAGATCGTTACGTGGTTCTGTGCGAGGGGTTGGACAGGACTTTGTGCAAGGGCGGTTGGCGCAACGAACAGGCTGAAGACCAAAAGTGTTCCCGCAACGCACAACAGCGTCCATCCTACACCGCCGTGGCGGAGGCCCCACAAGACGATACATGCGACGAACATCCAACTAGCCGTCATAGTTACGGATCCTCTCATCTGCAATACAGCCGCTTTGTCTTAAGCCGCGCCCACACGCGACGTGATCAGCCGTCGCGCCTGTTCGAGCGCATAGCCGAAAAGAAGAACCGCGGCGTTCGCCTTTGTGTGGTATCCTGAGTTTTTCTTCGTGCGCTGGCGGATTACGAGAATGTCGACGTCGCCTTCGCGTTTCGATTCGATGGTCAAGTCGCGCGACGGCACGTCGAGATCGCGGCGATCAAGACCCCCGAACTCTGGCCGCGCCACCAGCACGCAGTAAAAGTACGGGTAGTCCCTGCCCTGGACGCTGTTGATGGCGACCTGCATCTGGAGTCCGAGGAAATCGGGGGGGGCGTTGTTGAACAGAAGCAGGGCCTTGACGTCATAGGGGGTTTCCCCGGCGCCCCGCTTCGCCTCGGCGGTCTGCATCTGATACTGAAAGTCCTCGCCGGGCTGCATCATGGATTTATGGGTGTCCTCGATTTTGAGGAGCAAACGCGCCTTAATCACGAGCTTGTCGTTCTTGAGTATCGAGCGGATCCCTGTGAGCCAGAAAGGCAAGAGCATAACGGCCGCATTGCCGAGCAGAAGGCGGCCCGTCGCAGGAAGCGCCCACGGCGTGATCCGTGCCGTTGCGAAAAGCGCAATGCCGAGGAGAATAGCCAGGCCGATGAGCGTAAGAAGTCCGAGGCCGTTGCTGATGTCAACGGCGTCGTGGTCCCATCGTTTCTGCTTTTCACTAATCTCGATGATTCGCTCGATCTGCTCGCGGCGGGCCGGGCGCCACTCGTTCCGGGGACGGCGGCGATCGACGGAGTTGTCGAATCCCTTCGGCAGAAGCATGCTTACGCCGCCAAGCACAACGGCCAGGCCCGCCCACCAGAGCGGCGACATGAGAAAAATCAACTGCACAACAAATCCAGACGCTATCATGCCCAACGCCAAGGCCATCCGGACGTTGTAGGGCAAGCGTTTGGCGAGGTGGAAGTGGATTTCCCCCCGGCGTTCAGGATTGGGCAGCAACATAGCGTTCTCCATAGCGCCGTATTTCTTCATAGCCAAAGTGCCGCCAGTACAAAGGACAGGCGCCTTGGCATAAGGCAAAATCGGCGCAATTGCGGCATACAGGCGGGGCGAGAGCCTTCTGGCGCAACTTGCGGGCCTGGGCCGATTCCCAGACCGTGCGGAATGGTTGTTCGAGGAGGTTTCCTACCGGTTCGGGCCAGCTCGAGCAGGGCAGCAAGTCGCCTGTCGGCGAGACCGACAGCAGGCCGTCGCAGGCCGCGCAGCTTTTGTTGCCCAGACCGTGCTGGATTGGGTTGAAGATGCAGACAGGCGTCGGCGAATACCACATGAACTCGACGTCGTGGCGCGCAGCCGCCTCCTGAATCTGAATGATGTACTCGGGCATCGCTTCGTAGTGCAAGTTAAGATCGTCCGTCGGGTCTTGGCTTGCCGCGACAGGAATGACAAGGTTCATCGAGAAGCGTTCCAGGCCCAGCGACTGCACCAGAGCCGGCATTTCGGCTGCAACCTCCACATTGAGCCGGTTCAGCGTCGTGTTTGTGTGGACGATGATGCCCGCTTTTATCAGGCGGCGGATTCCATCGATCGAGGCTTCGAAAGACCCCGCCGCCCGAGTCAGCGCGTCATGTATTCCAGCGTTAGGGCCTTCCACGCTGACTTGGGCGCTGTTCAGGTCCGCCTCCTTAAGCCGGTCCACGAGGGCGTCGCTCAGCAACGTGCCGTTGGTGATGAGGTTTACCCGCAGGCCCAGGCTGCGCCGGGCGTAGCCCACCAACTCGGGCAGATCATGGCGCAAGGTGGGTTCGCCGCCGGTGAAGCTCACGCTCGGCGTCTGAGCGTCGTAGCGGATGATGTGCAGAATGCGCTGGACCGCTTCCGTATCCATGTCGCGGTCATGGCCGGAGCTGCGGGAAGAAGAGCAGTTGGCGTAGCAGAAACGACAGCGCAGGTTGCACCGATAGGTCAAAGCGACTTCACTTAAAACGGGCAGCTTGTTGAAATCCAGGGAGAAAGGCCGCTGCTCGACCGCTTCGGGCAGGCAGCTCTCATTCACGCATCCTTGAAGGACTTGCTTGAGGCTTACGAAGAAGTGGTAGAGATCGTGCCGAATCCCGGGCGTTCCGCCGTAGGACCGCCAAAGATCGATAATCCCTTCGCCATCGAGGAGCCGTCGCAGGATCTGCACGCCCGTCGCATTAAGGCGGTGGGCTTCGTTCGGGACCTTGATGAGCAGACGGTCTTCCTCGCGAACGAAGATGAACGAACGCAAGCGCACGATGTAATCGTCAATCCATTCGAGCGGGTAGCGCTCGTCCGATACGTCCATGTTAGTGCGCTCCGCCGCTTACGCAAGCCGAGTGACATGCGGAGTGGCAGGCGGAATGACATGCGGAGTGACAGGCCGAATGACACGCGGAATGGCAAGCGTCGTGACAGGCGGAGTGGGTGAAACAGCCCTCGAAGCAGTAGTTCGAGTCCAGGAACCTTTCGTAGGTCATCTGGTGCACGGGCCGGTTAAAGTAAACGCCGTAATAGGCGGGCCGGCGGCGCCAATAGTAGTCGCCATACCGGTAGCGATCCCCGCTTGTGTCCTCCTGGGCCCGATCTTCTGCTTGCTCGGGCGGGAAAAGCTGCTCGACCATGTCCCTGTAATGGGTCTTGGTGGCGTCGAGATCGCAGTCCCAGGCCTCCCGCTGCAGATTCTCACAGAGCGTGCGGAATAGGTCGTCCATCTCGGCCTCTTCGAGCTCGCCGTCGTTGAGGATGAAGGTGAAGAGCGCCTTCTCGTAGGGATTCGGCAGGTTGGGATGCCGATCGAGGATCCTGGCGCGGAACGGCTTGGTCTCGGTAATCTCGATGACGCCCAAGGTCTCGAGTCGCGTCACGATCCCGCTTAAGACCGAGGCGAAGGGGACGTCGCACAGGATGCACGCCTCGTAGAGGTCGAGCTCGGCGATTTTGCCCTCTTTGCGGAAAGAAGACAGCTCGATCCGTGGCGGGATCCAGTCCTCGCGCACCCAGCCGATATCCTGAAGACCGTCGCGAGCTCGCAACATCGAGCGATGCTTCGCGCTGCTGACGAGAAACACCGTCCCAAGAAAGCCAAGCCCTATCAAGGCATACAGGAGGCGATTCGGTGCGTGACGCAATGCTTGCGGCGCGCGCAGACCTGTCCCCATTGGTTGCGTGGGCTGCGTGGCGCCAGGAGGCGTATAGCCTGGAGGCGCTTCTGCCATAGGGGCCGCTGCCGGCGCCGCGTCGGCGCTGAAGTATTTCGCGTCGATGTATTGCTGAATGCGGAAGTGGTAACGTGCAGGCAAGTTGTTGCGGTGTAGGCGTACCGTCAGCCAGTGTCGTCCTTCATTCTCCTGGCCGTAATAGGAGAGAAGGTATGCGTCGTTCATGAAGGGCTCGGTGCGGAACCCATATTGCTTCATGTCTTCGAGGGTCATCTCACCCGGAGGCACTTCAACGGGATAATAGACGCGCACGGTCTGGTGATCGAGCGGCTCATCCCACTGGACCGGCGCCCAGTTGAGGTAGACGAGTTTGCCGAACTCGGACTCGGTCACCCCGAGGTGGCCCGTCTGAGCCATGTCAGTCGCGTACGTGAATTTGTAGATCACCAGGCCGGAGTCGATGGCTTTGCCGTCCGCCAGGACGATGTCCCATTTGTTCCCGCGCACTTTCGTGATGCTGAGCGGCAGGCTGCGCCGGTTGTCGTCGTACCAGGCCCGCGCCGTCTGCATGTTGAAGACAGGTTGGCCGCTGACCCCCTGGAAATAGAAGCCGTGCAGGTCGCCTGTCGAGCGCAGACAGACGCTGTAGGTCGCTTCCGCTTTGAAATCGGGCCGCAGCGATACGTCGGTCTCGACCCACTGGAACGTTCCGCCGGCCTGTGCCGGCACGCAGGCGACCGCCAGGAAAAGCCCCGTCCAAACGCGTATTCGAAGCGATTTGAACACCCGCGTCCCTCCTTAAAAGCCGCATGTTCAAAGCAGATGCGCGCAGTCTGCAACTGTGAAGCCCACTTCGCGCTGCCCGTTCTCCCGTTGCCCAATACACTAGCCGATAGAACGGGCCGTGTCCAATTGCGCAGCGATTACGGCGAGACGTGAGGGCTGCCCACAATCCAAAGCGCCGGGGCCTGGCTGTTTCACGGGGCTCCGGGTTCGTAGTGCGCTCGTAAGAGCGTTCCTGATTTCCGGCGGAGACCGTCGCCGTTAGCAGAAGCGCCGTCGCTGCATGCATAATCCCCTGATCGGGAAAAACAGTCAGGATTTTCCTTGACAGGCGATCCTTCCAAGTATTTACTAATAGTCAGGTAATCAGGCAATAGACGTAGTCCCGTGTGCACCGTGGCCGATGGGGGCGCGCATCACTCCATGGGCTCCAGCTTCACCCATTCCGCTTTCTACCGGCCGCAGAGCGCCGGGGCCTTCCCCGCTTCCGACGGTCCAGTTAGCGAATGGAGGATCGAGAAATGCATATGAAAGAGTGGAAAAACAAGATGGCCTTTGCCGCGCTTATCGTTTTTCTTGGGAGCCTGGCTTTCCCTGGCAGCGCGCTGGTGGTGAACGGCGCCACCTCGATACAGCAACTTCTGCAGAGTAGGCCTATGTCGCTCGATACGTATGGGTCAATCTATGAGGGATATCAGTACATCGACGATATCCCTCGGAACCTCGAGAGCCTGTATGGCGTAGGCTCTGTGCTCGAGGTGCCCTTTGTCGGCAACCGGGAGGGGCCGTTCCCATCGAAAGAGATGGAATACGTGCCGCTTAAGGCTGATAAGGACACGACGCTTCGTCAATTCCTCGACAGCGCCTGCTCAGACGGCAAACTCGCCTGGGGCATCGTCCAGAACGCCATCCACATTTGGCCGACGTACATGCCGCCGGGCAAAGAGGAGTACCTCGACACCGTTAAGATCTCCCTCGATCTCAAGGGCGCGTCGGTCCTCGATGCCGCCAAGGCGTGGGCCGTGGCCGTGAACGAGAACCGGACGTTCCCAGGCTACGGGGTGCGGATAAACCACCCGAGCGCCGGCGTGTGTGTCATGAGGAATATCGCCACGCCGCCCAGCCTGACGCGGGAAGGAGCGGTAACGCTCAAGCTCGACAACGTTACGGCGCGCGAGGCGCTGTGCGCAATCCAGGGCGCTTCGAAGGAATGGTTGTGGATCGCTTACCACTCACTCTCGCACTTCCCAGACGGCGTGATATTCGCTCCCTCGCAGGCTGCGATCGACGAAATGCCGGAGATCAGCGCTGATGAGCGCCAGGCCCTAGACGTCCAGGAGGATCTCAAGAGCGTCCTCGTCCCGCCGAAGGAGGAGGCTGCCGAAGGGAAGTAACTGTATCGTAGGGTGTATGGCTGTAGAGGCGGCGTCCCCGCCGCATTCCTGCGGGCAAGATGCC
>CAZBQH010000269.1:0-12117 GCA_964493915.1 uncultured Nitrospiraceae bacterium | reverse complement strand
TCGCAGGAAATTCGCGGACCCCGCATCGTCCCCGAAGAAGTTGTCAGCTTCTGGATGTGGCGCGAAGAGGATGCGCGCTATGAGTTCCAGACCCGGTTTGCACGTTTCGAGGAGCAGCCCGCTACGTGGTGGTTTTGGCACACTTCCGAGTTCGACCGGAAGCAGTCGCGCGCCCATTTCCGGATCCGCTACGAGCAGGCCATGACGGTCGGCATCCTCAACGCACCGGTGGACGGCGCCGTCGAGGACCTTAGTGAGCGGCCGGTCGTTACGCGCCTCCGGGGGCGCACGGTCAACCTGAGCGCCGGGGGGGTTGCAATGATCGTTAACCAGCCCCTTCCCAAACAGGTGTTCTTGCGAGTTAGTTTTGTTCTCAGCGAGGTGGACCCCAACCCGATCGCAGCAGAGGCGCGCATTGTCGCTTCGACGGCCTTAGGCGCGGGACACTATCTGGTAAGAGCCTGTTACGTGGGCATGCCTGACGAGATGCGAGATAAGATCGCCCATTATGTCCATCTGCAGCAGCAACGGGCGCTTACCATTCCCGAACAGACGGATTAATCCTTGAACACTCTCAGAGACGCATTTCGTGCTCTTCATGAGCATCCGTTCCCGCTCGCCATATACATTTTGGGAATGGCCGCTCTGGACTATTTTTTGAGAGGCGTTGCGCTGCTTGCAGGCTATCCTGTCGGCTCAGACGCTCTTGACGTCGAGCTTTCTCCGAAGCTAGACGCTTTGTCCTATGGGTTGGACATCTTCCTGGCAGGGGCGGCAAGTGTGCTTATGTGTGTGGCGTTCTCTCGGCTGGGTCGCGAACTGGACAAACCTCTATGGAAGGTCCGCGGCGATTGGGAAGCGATTCGCCGCTTCTTTGCTTTGTGGTTCCTGCTCAATCTGGCGACACTCACACTGTACCGGATTGCCGGGTCGCGGGTTGCGGCTTCGTCCGACAGCGTTGTTGCGGAACTACTGTTTCTGGCGTTTCTGGTCGTTCAGGCCATGGTTGTTCCTGTCGGTGCCTGCATTATGTTCGGCGGCGGTCTGCGCTGGAAGGACTTGGCTGAACATTTGCATCCGCTGGTCCGGAATCTCCCGCAGGTCCTGCCTGTCCTTGGGGTGAGCCTTTTGTCTCTGCTTGTCGTGATTTCGGTTATTCCTTTTCTGGTTAACCTGATATGGCTTGTGCCTTTGGTGAACATCATCTCAAGCTACGTAGACTGCTTGGTATTTGTGGCCATGTGGCTCATTTGCATGATGCATCGTGACACATTCGAAGATATTGACCTTGATTTCTAGAAGTTATGCGCCAGCGTGCGGGAGGGTGTTCTTAGGGGTCGGCCTGCTTTCTACAGGCGCTCTCGTCGCCATGTTATTGCTGGCTTTGCTTCGTCCAGGAGATTCGCCGATGGCGCGCATGTACCGGACGGAGGCAGCTCTTGCAGCTCTTGAAAAGGCCGTTCGCCAGTACCTTCTCGAGTATGGCGCCTACCCGCCTGCGGGCGAGACGGGCCTGCGTCTGGCGGTCGGCTGCCTTTCACGCGATGTGGACTATCTGCCCGGCGGGCCGCCCCTTGATGGATGGGGCCGGCCATTCCGGTTCGTCCCTGCTTCCCAGTACGCCGAGCCGCAATGGGAAGCTGTCGAGGGACCGCGCGGTTATTACAACCCCGACACTTGCCAGCTTTTTTCGCTGGGGGCCGATGGGAAAGCAGGTGTGAACGATCCCACGGCTCAGGCGGACAACATAACCAACTGGGACAAAGATCAATCTTGGCGCGCCGTTTATACGCGCCTGCAAGAGCAATACCGGCTGGAACGCCGGCATAAACCATGACTACTGAATTGCCATACGGATCCCACACTGTTCGAGTCGCCATTCCTTGGGGTCGTTGCCTTGGCGCCTTAGACGTGGCCGACGTCCCCGCTGTTCGAGATGTGGCCGACGCCATCCGTCAGGCATTGTCTCACCCTATCGGCATCAATACAGGGCTTGACGGTATTGTGAAGCCGGGGGAGACCATAGCCATCCTCGTTTCGGACTCGTTTCGGCAAACGCGTGCCGATCAGATTCTGCCCGTGCTGGTCGAGGCGCTTTGCGCCGCAGGCGTGCGCGAGGAAGACATCCTGGTCGTTTTTGCCACGGGTGTGCACCGTCCACCACGGATTGAAGAGCAGGCGCAAATCGTCGGGCCGGAGTTCTTCAGCCGCTTTCGTGGCCGTTTTCTTTGTCATGATCCTTACGATGATCAAGGGCTGGCCTATCTTGGTGAGACGACCCGAGGCACGCCGGTCAGGATGAACAGAGAAGTCTGCGATTGCGATAGGTTGATTGCGACTGGCGCGGTGGTGTTGCACTATTTTGCCGGCTATGGGGGAGGCCGGAAGGCAGTGCTGCCGGGAGTCGCCTCCGAAGACTGCATCGCTCACAACCACGCAATGAATCTTGACCCTGAAGAAGACCGTCTCAATCCGGCTGCTTGCATCGGGCGGCTGAATGGAAATCCAGTCTCCGAAGACATGCTCGAGGGTGCGCGCATGGGGGGCGTTGACCTGATCGTCAACACGGTGCTGAACCGGCGCGGTGAGATTGCAGCTGTGTTTGCTGGCGAGTTGGACGGTGCCCACCGCGCAGCGGCGCGATTTGCGCACGATGTATTTGCGGTGTATATCGAGCAACGGGCGGATTTTGTAGTTGCTGCGTCGGCGTCCACGAAGAACTTCGTACAGACGCACAAAGCGTTGTACAATGCCTACCAAGCTGTCAAGCCAAGCGGCCGGGTCCTCTTGCTGGCACCTTGTCCGGAGGGGTTGGGCGGCGAGCCCTTTGTCAAATGGCTGCGTTTGGGGGAACCGGCGGCGATCTTCCCGGAATTGCGGCGCCACAGCGAGATCAATGGGCAGACCGCACTCTCGACGCTTCAGAAAGGGCCCCAAACTCTGATGGTGACGTCTATGGACAGCGAAGAGGTGGCTATGCTAAAAGCACGTAAAGCTGGTTCAGTAGAGGAGGCCGTCGAGGTAGTCCGGGCGGAATTGCTTGGGGCCGGCGTCGGCGAGCCCACTTTCTATGTGATGCCAAGTGCGGCGTATTCAGCGCCTTTCATGGCCGGCGAGCGCTTTTAGTGTGTAACGGCCCCGTGTATGGCGGGTAGGAGTTAAAGGAAAAATGTTTCTTTTCTGGGATCCGGGCGGTTGAATTGTCAAAGAGTATGATGGGCTATGTGTTATTCTACGTATTGCGTAGTGCAAAGGGGCTGTCTTTCATGAAAGCGTATCGCGTACTTATTGTAACAGCGGTTTTGGCCTTGGCAGTGGGCGCACATGCGGAAACTGCGGGCAACAGGTTTGTTGTTGGGAGCGCCGTGGCGCTTTCCACCGGCGCAATCGAGGTGCCACTTACCCTCTCGAGAGCAGGCTATGCCGCTGGAGCGCCTGCCTCGCTGTCTTGTGAGTTGCGCTACGACACGACGGTGCTTGAGTTTGCGGGGAGTTCGAGCTCTGAACTCCTCGACCTTTGGTACGGAAAGGACTTATTGACCAACGAACCCATACCAGGCGTGGTCAGGATACTGGTGGTAGGGTTCAGCATGGCCGAGATCACGACCTGCGACGACCAACGTAGCGGCGGAACGGGCGAGCAGATCAATCCATTCCCTCTTGGGACGCTTCTTTTCGAGGTTGTTGGGGCGCCTGGAACCGTGAGCGCGTTGACCGCCTGGGATCTGTCGATGCCCGATGCGTCGGCCGAGGAGCTCGTCGATAGCGGGGCGGACCACGGGAGTATTGTCTATGCGCCTTATTCCGCCAGTCTGTTTGCGGTCGTGCTGGACCGGGAGAAGGGAACTTTTGTGGACGCGGCGCAAAACCCGCAAGTTCGCATCACTGCTTTGTCGCTCACCGCGGATCGAGACACATTAAACCCATGGTTTGTGTTTCCCGCATTAGGCAATGGCACGCGGACAGTTACGGGTACGGCGGACGATTATGAGCAGGCGTCTGCTGCGGTTGCCGTCCGGACAGATCTTGCGCCCCAGGCGCTTACCCTGTCATTGGATGCTGACGGGGACGCCCAGCCTACGACCGGAAGGTGCGGGGCGAATGGCAAAGTGGCCTATGCAGGCGTTTTCCTATTGCTTTGGGCTGCCGAACACCGCCGTAGACGCCTGAAATAAACCGCGTCGGCTTGTTTCGGCGGAGGCGCCGTCTGGAGGGGATAAGTATGGTGTCGAATGGAATGCGACATGTCGCCGGTTTGCTGACTCTTATCATCGCCCTTGCGGCGGCGGCATATACGCCGCTGGAGGCGTCCAAGGCTGCAACAGGCAATGTTCTCCAGGTTGAGTCCGTGATCGGCGCGCCAAATGCGACCGTGTATGTTCCGCTGTCGTTAAAGAGGACGGCTGGGACAACGCAGGCCCCTGTGGCTGTCGAGGCGCGCCTCTGTTTTGATCCGGATGTGCTTGCACCGAAGCTGGATCCCGAAGCCGGCGCCCCCGTTATTCTGACGACAGCTTCTCCCTTACTCGAGCTCTGGTATGACAAGTCGGTCCAGGCATCGAGTGTAAATCCTGGCGAAGTGCGGGTCCTCATATTCGGCTTCAACCTGCATGAGATCACGACTTACGACGATCAACGGAGCGGGGGAGACCCAAACGCACAATCGAACCCGTTTCCTTTGGGAAGCATCCTTTTCCGTGTTACGGGAGAAGCCGGCACAAGCAGTTCGCTGGCCCTTTTGGACATTGTTATGGTGGATGATGAGCCCAATGAATTGACCCAAGTCGGGTTCGAAAACGGGACATTCACAGTAGTCAGCCCCGGCGTCGACAGCGACGGGGACGGCCTGTCTGACGAGGACGAGACCGCCCTTTACGGTACGCATCCCAATAATCCGGACACGGACGGCGACCAGATGCCTGACGGGTGGGAGGTGGCACACGACTTGAACCCCCTCTTAGACGACGCGGACGGCGACCCTGACGGCGACGGGATCAGCAATATCGAAGAGTTGCGGTTGGGCAGCGATCCCAGCAATCCGGAAGATCCGGGGGCCCAGCGTTATGTTGACGCCTTGTCCGGGAGCGACGCGCTGGGCGACGGTTCGCTAACGAGTCCCTGGGGTTCGATACAGCATGCACTGTCGGGCGTTTCGGCGTTTGCAGCGGCACTGCACCCCGTAACCGTTCATGTAGGGCCGGGTGTCTATAGCGGTCCGGTGGCGTTGCCGCCCTACGTGTCCGTGAAGGGGGTGGACGCGGTCGAAACCGTCATCGCGCTCGATGCCAAGGCGTCCGAGCATGTTGCGGTTGTCGAAGGGGCGGAGAACGCCCAGTTCAGCTTCTGTACGTTAACCAGCAATCTACCCGGCGTTACGCTGCTCCAGATCAATGGCGTGTCGATGCGTGTCGAGAATGTTGTCCTGGACGGCGATCAGGTAGCAGATACGGTCGGCATCTATGTGAAAGGAACCGGATCCTCGGATACCGTCGTCAGCAACTGCGTGATTCGCGGTGTGGACGACGGGATATGGGCCGAAGACAGCGCCGCGACTGTCACGCGAACTTGTTTCGAGGACATTGCATACGCTGGGGTGGTCGTAGTCCAGCCGGACGCGTCCGAGGGGTCTGCGCCGCTGACGCCGCTGCTAGGCGATGTACATGATCCTTTGAACACCGGCTTCAACCGGTTCCGCATGGGGGGCGAGGCTTTCGTACACAACGCGACCGCTGCGACCGTTTTGGCCGAATTGAACGACTGGGGCGTTTACAGCAGCGAAGCTATCGAGGCCGCACTGTCGGGCCCCGTGGACTACAGCCCCTATATCATGAAGGCGACAGGTTTCGATTCGGTCTTCGCGTTTATCCTGGACGACGAATCGGGCGATCCCGTGGCTCAGATGGACAATCCCACAGCCCGCATCCCGTCGCTCGGACTGACCGCAACGCTGGTCTCCCCCAGCACCGGGCTATACAGTTTCGATACGGTGCCTGCGGGTGACTGGACGATGACGGGTGAGGCAGACGGATACGATCCGGACAACGAGCTAGTCCATGTCTCAGAAGAATCCGGCGCGGAGATCGTCACATTCAATCTGGTGCCGGACGAGGGTGCGCCTGGGCTGTGCGGCAGCAGGGGAGAAGCAGCCTATGCTTGCGTAGGGCTTGTCCTGTGGGTGGCGCACAGGCGACGCCGTTACGCCTGCCCGAAACCGCTCGCCGGTGAGTAGGCCGGCTTCCCGTCCTACTTCGGGAAGGCGGCCTACAGTCAGGTGTCCCGTTCAACGATGAACCGTGCAAGCGCCCGGAGCATATCCGCTTCTGCGCCAAAGCCTGAAAGCGCCGCGACCGCCTCGTTGGCAGCCTCATGGGCGAGTTCGCGGGTGCGTACCATGCCGAGAAGCGCCGGGTACGTCGATTTGTGGCGGGCTGCGTCGCTGCCGATCGGTTTGCCGAGGACCTTTTCTGAGCCGGCTACGTCGAGAATATCGTCGGCAATCTGGAAGGCGAGGCCGATGTGTTCCCCGTATCGAGAAAGGGAAGCGAGCTGGGCGCTCGGCGCGTGCGCGAGGATTGCCCCTGAGCGCACCGATGCGCGGATAAGCGCTCCAGTTTTGCGGGCGTGTAGGGCCTTCAGCGCATTCAGCGTCAGGACCTTGTCTTCGCTTTCGAGATCAATGACCTGGCCGCCAACCATTCCCTCGACACCCGCCGCCTGAGCGAGTTCATGGATCAGGCTCATGTTGTTCGTTTCGGCTGCGATGTCGAAAGCCATGGTCATGAGGGCGTCGCCAGCCAGAATGGCCATCGCCTCGCCGTGAGCCCGGTGCAATGTTGGAATGCCCCGCCGGAGGCTGTCGTTGTCCATGGCGGGCAGGTCGTCATGAATGAGCGAGTAGGTGTGGATCATTTCGAGTGCGCAGGCCGCCGGCAAAGCGACGGCATCGTCCCCGCAGAACAGCTCTGCAGCGCCCAATGCCAAGGCGGGCCGCAACCGTTTGCAGCGGGCAAACAGGGTATAACGCATCGCGGCGCGGAGACTCTCGGGGCTCTGGTCCCATCGATTAAAGTAGCGCTCAAGCGCCTCGACAGTCTTGGCGCCCTTTTCCTCGAGGAAGACGGCTACCGGCGTCAAAAGAGGAGCCCCCTTTCATCCTCTGCTTCCTCTTGTTCGGTCGCCTCGTCTTCCGCGTCGCCCGTTTTGCAGTCGTCCGTTCCGGGCGGCGTGCTCGGGGGGGGCGCGGTCTGCGGTGCGTTTCCGTTCGCCGCTTCCTGGCTTTCCTCGTCAAAGGAATTGGCTTCGACCTCGCCGTTGGCCGTCTTGGTAAGGATTTCGATGCGCTTTTCCGCTTCGCTCAGCACTTTCTCGCAGCGTTTGGCGAGTCTGATGCCTTCTTCGAAGCGTTTCAAGGCGTCCTCGAGCGAGAGTCCGCCTTCCTCGAGGGCTTGCACGGTCTTCTCGAGCTTTTCAAGATCTTTCTCAAAGGCCGATTCCGCCATGTGCGTCTTCCTCGACATCTAAAACCTGGGCTGTCGCTGTTCCTTTGCCAAACTGTATGAAAACATGGCCCCCTCGTTGCAGTTGGGCGCTGTCGCGGACCAGCGCCCGCTTCTGAAGCTCCCATGTCAGGCTGTATCCCCGGCCCAAAATGGCCAAGGGGCTGAGCGTATTCAAATGCGTAGTTACGGGGCGCAGCCTTGCACGGAACCGCTCGATTGCCGCAGGGCCTGCCTTGACGAGGCGCTGCTTGAGCGCTTCCAAATGCTCGACCGCTGCCCGGACCTGATTCCTTGGATTCATAAGCGCCAGGGAATGGGCTGCGTGAAGCAGACGAGTCTGCGCTTGGGCCGCTTGACTGCGGATAAGTTGCTCGATGCGCATCCGAAGGTCGTCCACGCGCTGGCGCTGCTGACGTACAAGCTCCTCGGGTTTTCGAAAGAAATAGCTCGAACGGGCGAGGTCCAGACGATGGCGACGGCGGCTGATAATCCCGTCCATAGCTCGGGCGAGTCGCTGGGCGACGTCTGTCACCGTTTTGAGAAGGACTTCGCGTTCGCGTACGACGAGTTCGGCCGCCGCTGAAGGCGTCGGCGCCCGCACGTCTGCCGCGAAATCGCATAGAGCAAAGTCGATTTCATGGCCCACAGCCGAAATGATGGGCGTTTCAGCTTCGTATACGGCGCGTACCACGGTCTCTTCGTTGAAAGGCCAAAGATCCTCGAGGCTGCCGCCCCCGCGGCCGACGATCATCACGTCTACCCCGAGCTTGTCGAGGATTTGGATGCCCTCGACGATCTCGGCGGCTGCCTCGTCGCCCTGCACCCGCGCCGGGTATAAGAGGATGTGCACGTTGGCAAATCGTCGATTGATGACATTCAGAATGTCGCGTATGGCCGCCCCTGTGGGCGAGGTCACGATCCCGATTCGGCGCGGCAGAACAGGCAACGTTTTTTTGTGCGCTGTCTCGAAGAGGCCCTCCGCGTCAAGCTTCTGTTTCAGTTTTTCGAAGGCGAGCTGCAGCGCTCCGAGGCCTTTCGGGTGAAGCTCCTCGCAAATGATCTGGTAGTTGCCGCGCTTTTCGTAAACCGTCACCAGGCCAAACGCAATTGCTTCGATGCCGGTGTCAGGTTTGAAGCGGAGCCGCATTAGCCGGTTGCGGAACATGACGGCGTCGATTTGGCTGCGCTCGTCTTTGAGCGTGAAGTAAGCATGTCCAGCCGGGGACACCCGGTAATTGGATATCTCGCCTGATACCCATACATTCCCCACCTCCGCCTCGAGGATGTCCTTGACGCGGCGGGTGAGTTCGCTGACGGTCATGATCTGGAGTTCGGGCGCGTGCATGCGTTGCATATTCTACCTGATCCGGTCAGCCAACGAAAAACACCGCGTGGACCTGTCGGACAGCATGTCGCTTGCCTGTAAGATTAAGGATGGAACAGGCTTCTCCTGACAGCTTTGGGGATCCTGCCGTTCTCGACGGCCGGTCGGGTGCGGATCATTGGTGGGTGCTTGTTTGCTGTCGGTGTACACAGATGACGGACCGGCGGCGTTTAGTAAGTGAAAATCTGAGATAGGACCCGCGATGTAGGGTGTCCGGGAGCAAGGCGGACTCAATTGGAACGGCATGGCACGTATGACAGGTTGATTAGCCCCATTGAGGACCGCATGATGCGGTCGATATGGGCCGTTGCGCAACAACCGCAGGATGCCGAGGAAGCGCTCCAAAACGCACTTGCCGTCGTCTGGCGCAGGCTGCCCCGTATCGAGCGCCATCCGAATCCCCATGCCTTGGTGCTGCGCATCTGCATTAACGCAGCATATGACGTGGTCCGCGCCAACGCGCGCCGGCGCGCCCGGGAGGCTCACGCCGAGGCCAGGCAGTCGGCTGACGCTGAAAGCCCCGCCGACGTTTTGATCCGCCGTGAGCAGCGGTCGGTTGTGATGCGGGCCATCAAGCAACTCTCGCGTAACCAGGCAACGGCGGTAATACTCAGGCTGATCCACGGCGAGTCCTATGAAGAGATAGGCCGCATCCTTGGTTGCAGGAATGCCACGGCGCGCAAACATGTCGAGCGGGGACGTGAAAGGCTCCGGCGCCTCCTTGCCCCGCTGATCGACGAGGGAACGATATGATGAGAGACAACCAAGCAGAGGAATCTAACGGCAGGCCCGTCGAGGACATGCTCAGGCAAACGGTTTCTGGGGAAGTCCCAGAGGGGCTGGTGCAATGCATGCGGGCTCGTTTGGATGCATTCCACAGTGCGCTGGACGCACGGGATTCCGCCGCCCAGCAGGACCAGCGATCGCCGTGGTTCTTCCTGCGCCCGGTGACTGCTGTTGCGACTGCGCTCTTGGTTGTGGCGATCGTCGGGTCGTTTATGGCCCAGAGCGCAACACCGACGTGGGCTCAGGTTACGGAACGCTTCAGTGCGGTCCCTTCATGCAACGCGACTATCTACGTCAAGTCGAATCCTTTCGACGAACCGGTGCAGCTTGAATTGTGGCTGGGAGAAGGCAGCAAGTTCCGCATGCGTGCAGGCAATGAAATGGTCTTTTGGGAGAAGGGGCGCACAATTGAGTCCGTGCCCTTTGCACCGGCTGAGGGTGACGTCGGCCGGGTTCGTGAAGCGCGGGAAATGGTTGAGTGGGCATTGCACAATATGGGTGATGCTGACACCTTTTCCCTCGAAACCTTGATCCGCGCCCTGCCGGTAAGCAAGACGCTTTCGACGCCCCTCGAGATCCGCGACGCCACCATTGCCGAAGAAATGGTTGTTTTCGATATGACGGAGGAGACGCATGCAGAACGCGTCCGTATATGGGCGCTCAAGCGAAGCCGTCTGCCCCTGCGGGTCCTCTACTCGAATCCCGGAACGGGAGAGAGTGCAGATGTGGTCTTTTCCTATGCGAGCCGCCAGGCAGAAGGCTTCTTCGATTCTGAAGCATTCAAGGCAGCTCTCAATAGCGGCGACGAGGAGGCGGCGGCGGGGGCGTATTGGATGACCGAGAGCGCCGGTGCGGAATGGATCACATATGATGATGCCGGCTGGAAAAACAAACAAGTGGTCGAATAGACAGGTTCGAGAAATCGTTGAGCTTCAAACCCATACCGAATGAGGAGTATGCCAAGATGAAAACTGTGCGTGGGTTTACTTTGATCGAGCTGCTGGTCGTCATAGGCATTATCGGTGTTCTGGCCGCGATCCTCTTGCCGGCCCTGTCGCGTGCGCGCGAAGCCGCCCGCCGCGCATCGTGTCAGAACAACCTGAAGCAGATGGGGCTGGTCTTTCGTATGTACGCCAACGAGAGCCGCGGGTTCTATCCGGCCAAGGTCAGGCTCTGCGATCACGGCCCCGACATGGTCGAACGGAACTACTGTTGGATGCCGGACGCGGTCAGCATCTACCCCGAGTACCTGACGGATGTTTCCGTGCTTATTTGTCCGTCGGACCCTCAGGCCGGATCGCTCTTGACGCCCGGTCCGCCGGAATCATGGGTAAATGCAGAAGGGCAGATCGATCTGGATCCACGCACCGGGTGCGGCCGCTTCGCCCTCTATGGCGACGCTTCTTACACCTATGGGGGCTATGCCATACCCAAAGACAACCGCTTTCTGCTCGGATGGCCCGGATTTGATCCTACTGACAAGAGCGGGATCCCAGACGTGGTCGAGGCTATCTTGCCCATGTTTATTGATCCCTTTCACGACCACGTCCTTGTCCACCCTGAATTGGGCAATGTGCCTCTTCACCGGCTCAGGGAAGGAATCGAGCGGTTTTTCATTACTGACATCAACAACCCGGCCGCGTCGAGCATGGCCCAGTCGGATCTGGCCGTGATGTGGGACAATCTGAGCGACGATGTCGAGGATTTCAACCATGTTCCCGGCGGCTGCAACGTCCTGTACATGGATGGTCACGTCGAGTTCGTTCACTGGCCAAGTGCTGATTTTCCAGTAAACCCCTATATGGCCTTTATCACGAATGCAGCCAGTTAAACTGACCCCGGCGCTTCGAGGGGAAAGTATGGAGAGTCTTCGGGCGCCGGGCTTGTCTTTGTCCGCGATTCGACAAGTTTGTCTACGGACCTCCTAGGATTCCTCGGCCGCGCCCGGTTCTTCCTGACTTTCATCCTGTGAAGACGCGCTCTTTTCCTCGCCCCCTGCAGGGGCTTTGGGCGCATACCGGTTGATTACCTTCACCATCTCCGGATCCATGGGGTGGCCGTGCCAAACCAACCTGCCTTGGGTGTTGATGACAAAGGCATGAGGAATGCCGTTCTGATTGGCGGCTTCCATATAGGCCCTCGACGTCTGGCCGTTGTTGTCGATGCCAATGGTGTAGTCCATCTTGTCGCCCATTTTCTCAACAAAGGGCTTGACCTTTTCGGGACCTTCAGTCGAGATGCTTACGCAGATTAGCCCCCGGTTTTTGAACTCTTTCTGTACTTGGGTCAGATGGGGGATGGTGTACATGCACGGGGCGCACCACGTGGCCCAGAACTCAACAATGTAGACATGCTTCCCGAGATCCGCGCGCATGTCTACAGGTTGCCCTTTGATCCACTCGGCGACGCTTAATTTTGGGGCCTTGTCTCCGACCTCGAACCGCGGCT
>CAZBQH010000268.1:0-5532 GCA_964493915.1 uncultured Nitrospiraceae bacterium | reverse complement strand
TATTGGTGATACCCGGCCATCTTCTTGATAAGGACGCCGCCACCCACATCCTCGAACACAATGAAGTGCCGGATGAGGTCCAGGAATCGCCGCTTTTCGAACACGCCCTCCAGCACCACCTGAAGCTGAGGCAGCCGGTTGTCTGCCAGTTCTTCGCCTTCAATAGTCCGCCAGGGCATGAACCACTCGCGGTCAGCCGTAAGCGTACCGATCCGCGCCTGCACGCCGTCCGAGATCACCATTGCCTCGTTGAACGAGAACAGCGACGGAATCTGTATCTTGTAGGTCTGAAGCTGATTGAAGGCCGACCAGATGGTGGCGTTTTCGGTGGCGGCGTTCTTTAGTTCCATCACCGCTAATGGCAGGCCGTTGACGAAGAGCACCGCGTCCGGCCGGCGATCGTGCTGGTTCTCGACCACGGTGAACTGATTGACCGCCAGGAATTCGTTGTTCTCCGGCTCTTCGTAATCGAGCACGCGGACAAGATCGCCGCCGATGGCCCCATCGGCGCGCTGGTACTCGACCGGCACGCCCTCGACCAGGTACTTGTGAATCACATGGTTGTTTGCAACCAATGACGGCGAGTCCGGCCGCGTCAACTTGCGGAAGGCTTCTTCCAGCGCATCCGCCGGCACCTGTGGGTTGAGCCGCGCCAGAGCCTGGCGTAGCCGGTATTCAAGCACGACCTGCCCGTATTGTTCACGCTCGGCGGCGGGTTCGCCCGGGGCAATGTCCGGCCCAGGCAGTATCAGGTAGCCTATACTTTCCAGCCAAGCCAATGCGGCTTGTTCAACAATGGACTCGGTGAAATTCGGCATATTACAGCCTCCCCAGGTGTTGCATCATGCCGACGAACAACGCCTGGATGGATTCATCGTGGTCGTCGGGATACCAGATCGGGAATACGTCGCGCTCGGTAAGGAAGTGCTCTCTCTCCCGAAGCACATCTGCATCCTTCGGGTGTTGTAGGAACGCGTAGTGCTTCGGCATGCCAGGATCAATCTTTGCGACCTCCGCCAGTAGCCCCACGGTGCGATCCGGGCCCAGGCTGCAACCGAGGCACAGAATGTCGTGATTGCGATAGATAGTCGTCAGTTCATCCCTGATGGGCGAACCATTGCAGTAGGCCTTTTCGTATTCGGTTTTCCCGAGCACACGTCCATCCCTCGACCGACAGTCGCCGTGGAACTTCAGCAGCACGCGCTCGGAGGTCGCCTTGGCCTTCCTGTACTCGCCGATGGCGTATCCGGCAAGGACATGGCTAAAACGACGTTCACGAAGGTCATACATCCGCTCAAGCAGATCGTCGAGGTTCGTTGTCAGCACCAGCTTATCGAATAGTTCAGGCAGAAACACCACAGCGCCACAGATCGTTTTGGGATCATCGATCCGCAGATCGTGTTCAATTCGCTCGTCGAAGAGTCTGCCAGGCATGGAGGCGGCCAGCCGTTCGGCAGCTTCTTCGTAATCCCATTTCGACAGGAGATCATCCAGGTCTTTCTCCAGCATGGACGAGTGCTGTCGGATGGTGCGCAGAAACCCCGACCACGCGGATAGGCCAGTGGGCATCGACATTCCACTACCGACAAGTGGAATGAGCTGGCCGTTCTTCAGTGTGGTACAGAGGTCCGCGAACCGCTTACGATTCGCATGAACACCAAGAATTCGTGCGAGCCGATCATTCTGCTCCGGAAGCCAACGGTCACTCATCCACTTTGAGAATTCCTCTTCATAGGCGGCAGGGTCAGCGCGGAGGATCGCGACTGGGGTGAAGACTGTATCGCCGATGACGAAATTGCCTTTGCCGTCAGGCAGCAGCTCAAGTTCATCCTCAAAAACGGCGTGAAGGAAATCCATGTCAGATTGCCCTCCCCGCGATGCGCTCTGCCTCTGCCACGATGATCTCCCCGGAAATCAGCTTGGGTAGCAGGGAATCGCGAAGGTTGGCGAGATGCTGAATCTGTTTGAGGGATGACTCAACTCGCTGATGCGTCGGGTCAACCACCTGCATGAAACACCGCAGGACCTGAGGCGGCGGAATAACTACAGTGATCGGGCGGAAATTCCGTTTGCTGATCTCCATGAAGGTGCTGCCGTTCGCGTTGGCGAGCACCCGATCCATGTTCGCTTTGGTCCAGTGCAGGACGTACAGATTCGGCAATTCACCGTCGCAAACCATCGCGATGATCCCCTGGTTGACAGAGACGGGCGTTTCAGCGACGGCCAAGTAGCCTATAGGCGCGCGTGATGACAGAAGAACCGTACCCACTGGCAGTTGCCCAGAACTCACTTTTGCCAGTCCTGCGTCGGTCAAATGGCGCTCGGTTGCAAGCAGCACTGGGTCTGCCAACGACGACATATCCTTGGGCGTACAAAATGGATGGATACCCTCTTCCCAGTAAGCGGGTTCTTTCGTGCTGGGTGTTCCACCGCCCACAACCTGCACCGCGTCACCAATGGGGCTGGTTCGCCAACCGACGGGAATCTCGCCCTGTTCGGAATCCTCAAATGCGTCTGGGAAGAGCGCGGCGATTTCGGGCTTGAGGCCCGGCGGGTGATGTCCCGCGGCCTTGGCACGGACGGGGTCGAAGTCCACGAACCAGCTCTTGAAGATCGCCCGCGCCATCTCCTCCAGCGTCCGGTTCATCCGCCGGTTCAACTCGATCTTGTCGTCCAGCGCTCCGAGGATGCAGGCGATGGCGCGCTGTTCATCCTTGTCTAATGGTACACGGACTCGTCGTGAATGAGCTGCATCGCGGTTCAGCCCAGGAACCGCACTATCAGAATTCATATGCTCAAGCCCAAGAGCCTTGAGCAAAAAGTAGCGATAACGTAGCAGAGTAGAGTCGGAACTAGTGATAAAAAAAGTCGTGTCTATTGGCCAGCACGGAACAGGAGAATAGTGAATAGAGCCAACTGTTCCCTTGCGCCCAATGATCACTGTTGGACCATCGGTTAGAGGCGCATCATGAAAGCCAACAACACCATTTGAGCCATAAACAGGTATTTTACCATTTGTATTGCGTTGTCTCTCGGGCAAACCCTTACCGTAAGTGAACGGTGCGAACTCCGCTATTGTTGTTTCCCTCCACTCACCCGCCATAGCCGATGTCCTCCAGGTTGGCCCAGATGATCTGATCGAGCTTCTCGGCCTGCTCGCCTTGCTCGCGCAAGGCGGCTGTCAGCCTGGCCATTTTCTCTTCGAAGGGTTCGCCGTCGTCTTCAACCTCGGCCGCACCGACATAGCGCCCAGGCGTGAGAATGTGGTTGTGATGGCGAATATCATCAAGCGTGGCGCTCTTGCATAAACCAAGGATATCTTCATAGTTCCCGGCAGACTTGTCGCCGCGCCAGGAGTGGTACGTGTCGGCGATCTTGCAGATGTCCTCCTCGGTCAGCTCACGGTGAACGCGGTCAATCATCGTTCCCAGCTTGCGGGCGTCGATGAAGAGCGTCTGGCCGCGCCGGTCGCGGAAGCGACCGTTCTTTTTTTCGCGGGCGATGAACCACAGGCAGACGGGAATTTGGGGGGAATAGAAAAGCTGGCCAGGCATCGCCACCATGCAGTCCACCAGATCGGCTTCGATGATGTTCTTGCGGATTTCGCCCTCGCCCGACTGGTTGGAGGACATCGAGCCGTTGGCCAGGACGAAGCCCGCCAGGCCGGTCGGGGCCAAGTGATGAATGAAGTGTTGAACCCAAGCGAAGTTGGCGTTTCCGGCTGGCGGTGTGCCGTACTTCCAGCGCTTGTCGTCCTTGAGCAGTCCTCCGCGCCAGTCGGAATCGTTGAAGGGCGGATTGGCGATAACATAGTCGGCCTTTAGGTCGGGGTGCAGGTCGCGATGGAACGTGTCGGCGTGCTCCTTGCCGAGATTGCCGTCAATGCCGCGAATGGCGAGGTTCATCTTTGCCAGCCGCCAGGTGGTGTGATTGGATTCCTGGCCGTAGATGCTTACGTCGCCAATCTTGCCGCCGTGGGCTTCAACAAATTTTTCAGACTGCACGAACATTCCGCCGGAGCCGCAGCAAGGGTCATACACACGGCCTTTGTAGGGACTGAGCATTTCAACGAGGAGTCGAACCACGCAGCGGGGTGTGTAGAACTGGCCGCCTTTTTTACCCTCAGCGCTGGCGAACTGTGAAAGGAAGATAACGTACAATATTTTTCGCACATTTTTGATGAAGGTGTAGCCCTCAATCTGGTATGGGTTGGGTTATCAAGAAACTCAAACTTTTACCATCAGGAGGGCTACAGATGCAGGATACCAGAAGAAAGGGGCAAAGCAAAGAGGTAAAAACAGGTCAGATCATCCGGATTGAGCAAGAGCAGCTGTCAAAACATCTGGACAAGGTGGTCAGGGGGACAGTGGAAGAAACGTTAAATGCGCTTTTAGACGCTGAGGCGGATCGGTTATGTGAGGCCAGGCGGTATGAGCACACTGAAGCCCGCAAAGATACCCGTGCCGGCCATTATACCCGGAAGCTGGGGACAAAGGCCGGGGAGGTCCATCTGAAGGTTCCCAAGTTGCGCACCTTGACCTTTGAGACGGCCATCATCGAACGATACCGGCGTAGGGAAAGTTCGGTTGAAGAAGCGCTGATCGAGATGTACCTTGCGGGCATATCGGTCAGACGGGTGGAGGATATTACCGAAGCGTTATGGGGCACACGGGTAAGCCCCTCGATGGTAAGCAACCTGAACAAAAAGGTTTATGGTCGCATTGAGACGTGGCTTAATGCTCCTCTGGATGGTGAATATGTGTACGTATTTTTGGATGGCATCTGGCTAAAGCGGTGTTGGGCCGGTGAAGTCAAAAACGTCAGTGTGCTGGTAGGGGTAGGTGTTGACAGGTTTGGTTACCGTCAGGTGCTTGGTGTGAAAGAAGGGGCAAAGGAGGACAAGGCAAGCTGGACGGCTTTTTTGCGGCATTTAAAAACTCGCGGACTAAGCGGGGTCCAGCTCTTTATAAGCGACAAGTGCTTGGGGCTTGTCGAGTCTTTGGCCAATTTTTACCCACAGGCAAAATGGCAGCGTTGCGTAGTGCATTTTTACCGGAATGTATTTACCATGGTTCCCAAGGGCAAAGTCAAAGAAGTGGCGGCGATGTTAAAGGCCATTCACGCCCAGGAGGATCGTGAGGCGGCCGAAGAAAAGATCTCTTTGGTGGTCAGAAAATTAAGGAAAATGAGGCTGACCAATGCGGCCAAGATAGTTGAGGATGGCGCTGGTGAGACGTTAAGCTACTATAATTTTCCAAGCCAGCATTGGCGTTCCTTGCGTACGAACAATCCACTGGAACGTATTATGCGGGAAATCAGGCGCAGAACGCGCGTGGTCGGTGCTTTTCCAGACGGGAGGTCTGCATTAATGCTTGTGGCAGCGCGACTGCGCCACGTGGCAAGCAGTAGATGGGGAACAAGGCGATACATGAATATGGACCGACTAAAAGAAATTGAATGGGCAATGGCCTAAAAGCAGTGTCTGGGGGCCATGGCCCCCAGACACTGCTTTTAGGCCATTGCCCATTCAAT
>CAZBQH010000267.1:0-4101 GCA_964493915.1 uncultured Nitrospiraceae bacterium | reverse complement strand
GGCTCTTTGAACGGCTGGGCGCCGGCGAACGGGAAAAGCCGAACGGCCAGAACGATGCCGGCGATGATCGCCGCGCCAATCAGGATACGTTTTCGCATTCGAATGCTCCTCAATGTGTTTCTTTGATGCTCTAAACTAACGGCCTGAATATACCCCAGGTTAAACCGCTGATGCACTTGCGCGCATTCCCTTCTACCACACAAATTCAAGCGTCTGGTATGGAATGCGTCTTGAATCTCACGTTGTGATACCGTATAAGCACGTGTTTATGAATACGCGAGCCAATCAAATCAAGCTGGGCGTTGGCCTGCTCACCGCCGCCTTCGGGCTTATGGTTCTGTGGGTCGCAGGCCACTTCATTGCCGGACTCTACATTCAGCTTCTATGGTTCGGCGCGATCGGTTATAAGGATGTTCTTATTACCATTCTGCGCGCACGATTCCTCATTGGTGCGGTGTTTTTCATCGTTTCCTGCCTCGCTTTCTATGGCAACATGGTGTTGGCCCTGCGCGTTCCTCTCGGGCGCCCGCCTCAGCTCCCGTTTGTTGCTGAACCAGAGCGCGTAGTCCGCATCGTAAGACCTTTGTCTGTAGCGGTAGCGCTTTTCATGGGTCTGATGGTAGCTTTTCCTGCCGCGAGCAACTGGGTGGAATTCGTCAATTTCGTTTATTCAGAGTCGTTCGGGATCGAAGATCCCGTTTTTCACCATGATGTTTCGTTCTACGTTTTCGTGATGCCTGCCATTGCCTACGTCCGCAAAATCGCCTTCGTCGCCGTACTGCTCTGTCTGTTGCTTTCCGCCTTAATCTATTATCTACGGGGCGCGTTCAATTTCGAGGAACCTGTCAATCTCGTGCCTGACCGGCCTTTCGCCCACGTCTCCGTACTCACTGGGACGGCGGCGCTGCTGCTCGCCGGGCAGTTCTGGATCGCCCGTTACGCCGTTCTTTACACGAAGGAGGGCGCTGTGTTCGGGGCGGATTATACCGATATTCATGCCCGTCTTCCCGTGTACGTGTTGCTCACGGTTTTATCCGTTCTTGCAGCAGGATGGTTTTTCGTCAACGCGAGGTTGAAGCGGCGTAGTGTGAACGTCCTTGTGGTGATCGGTTTCGCGCTTTTCTGGTTCGCGGCTGCGGGGATCTACCCGTTTATCGTCCAGTCCTTTGTAGTGGATCCCAATGAATACGCCTGTGAAAAGCAATACATTGCACGCAGCATTTACTATACCCGTGCGGCCTACCAGCTAGACACCGTCGACGCTCATCCATGGCAGGGCGACGGAGTCGTCACTGAAGAGACCCTCGCGGCCCATCCGGGCACGGCTGAGAACCTCCAAATCTGGGATCCGGCGCCTCTGCTTGACATGTACAACCAGAAGCAGCGCATCCGAGGGTACTATGGTTTCCGCAATATTGACGTTGATCGCTATGAGATAGCCGGAGCGCTTGAGCCGGTTATGATCGCGCCGCGCGAATTGGCCCACCAGCTTCTTCCAGAAAAGAGCAGAGTGTGGACCAACCTGCATCTTCAATATACGCACGGCTACGGTTTCTGTATGAGTTTCGGCGACCGCCTCGCGCAGGAAGGGCTTCCCGAGTTTCTCGTAAGCAATATCCCGCCCGAGACGAGCTATGACGTGACTGTGGCAGAACCGCGCGTTTACTACGGCGAGGAGACGGGTTTGTACGCCCTTACCCAGACGCGTCTCAACGAGTTCGATTACCCTGGCGATCCGGAGAACCACTTCAACCGGTACGAGGGAAGCGGGGGCGTGCCCGTGGGCGGACGCCTTCGCCGCGCCGTCTTGAGCTGGTATCTGGGGGACATTGATATCCTATTGACCTCGCAGTTCACTCCGGAATCAAAGATCTTGCTCTTCAGGCGGGTGCAGGAACGGGTCCGCAAGGTGGCCCCGTTCCTCGACTTTGACCAGGATCCCTATCCGGTTCTGTTTGAAGGCCGGCTGATCTGGATTTTGGACGGCTATACGCTGACGCGCCGTTTCCCCTATTCCGAGTCTATCGGAAAGGCAAACTACTGGCGTAATTCCGTGAAAGCGACCGTCGATGCCTATGATGGGACTGTCACGCTGTACCGGATGGATATGGACGATCCGGTGCTGCGCGTTTTTGCCAAGGTCTTCCCGGACCTTTTCCGTTCTCTCGATGAAATGCCGGAAGGCTTGCGCAGCCATCTGCGCTATCCGAAAGACATGTTTATGGTCCAGAGCGTCATCTATTGCCGTTACCATGTCGAGGACCCAAAAGTTTTCTTCAACGGGGAGGACGTATGGACGTTCCCGCGGGGGACCCAAGGCGGGGTGGACGTCGTCGAACCGCCCCGTTATATGGTTATGAAGGTCCCCTATTCGAACCGGCCTGCAGAGTTTGTGTTGACCCGGACCTTCACGGTCGAAGGTAAAGACAACATGATCGCCTGGCTCGCCGGCGGTTGCGATGGCCCCAACTATGGCAAACTGACTCTCTTGCGTTTGTCTAAAGACCGCAATATCTATGGCCCAAACCAAGCGAAGGGGCGTTTCAATCAAGACCCCGAGGTTTCTGCCTTCACCACGTTGATGGGACAGATTGGCTCGGAGGTGGTCCAGAGCAAGGTACTTGCCATTCCTATTGAGGACGGGCTCCTCTATCTCCAGTCGCTTTATGTTGTTGATCCGGACGTCAAACTGCCGGAGCTTAAGCAGATTGTCGTAGGTCATAACGACCGCGTGGCGATGGCTCCGACTGTTGGCGAAGCCCTAGACGAGCTTTTCGCTGGGCGAGGCGCCCGTCAGACGGAGACGATTGTCCCGCTTGCTGCGCCTGAAGAGCAAGCGGCAGTGCGTTTCTACAATCAGGCACGTGAATGCCTGCGCACCGGCGATTGGGCAGGATTCGGGGATGCATTCGAGGCGTTGGGGCGGGAACTCGGTATTGTTGATGAGGAGGGGAGCGAGGGGGAGCCCTGAGTTGCGCAATCCCAACGGCCTTGATAGACTGATGGTTTAGAGGGGCGGCGTACTCAGTCTCAGAAAGAGGCAAGCGGACGAGGCGGTCAGGATGCCTGCGTTGATGTGCAGCGAGAGATGCAGGCTGTCTTTGCCACAGAAACCGGCTCGTGCAAACGGAAATAACGAATGCGCTATGGTTGAAAGCGAAGAAGACAAAGCCCCTGTGATACTTATCGTCGATGATATGACGGAAAACATCGCTCTTTTGCGCACCTTTCTCGAGGGGAAGGGATACGAGGCGCGGGCTGCAACCGGCGGCCGTCAGGCTATGGAAGCCGTCATGCAGGAACCGCCCGATTTAGTGCTACTCGACCTTGTCATGCCCGGCATGGACGGGTATGAGGTATGTGAGCGGCTGAAACGGGACAAAGCGACACACCACATTCCCGTGGTGGTTGTAACGGGGGTCGACGAGGTCGACGCCAATGTCAAGGCCCTTGAAGCCGGGGCGGACGACTTCCTGGCCAAGCCCTTCAATATGGCTGTCCTCGATGCTCGAATCCGGAATTCTCTCAAGACCAAGAAGCTGCAAGACCATGTCATGCGGTATAACCAGTCCCTCGAAAACAGCATCCGCGAGCGTACGGCGCAACTCGAGCGTACCCAGCAAGTCGCCGTTTTCTCCCTTGCAAAGCTTACGGAGTCGCGCGATCCTGAGACAGGGGACCACCTCGACCGGATGCGCTGCTACGCGAGGGAGATAGCCCTGGAATTACAGTCGCGCTCAAGTTTCAGCGATAGCGTAAACGACCGTTTTGTAGCGGAAATCTATCTGTCAAGCCCGCTCCATGACATTGGCAAGGTAGGCATACCCGATCAGATCCTTCTCAAACCTGGCAAACTGACCCCGGAAGAATTCGAGATTATGAAGAGTCACTGCCAGATCGGGGGCGATACGCTGCGCGCAGCCGATGCGGAGGCAGGTCACAACTCCTTTCTCGCCATGGGACGGGACATCGCCTACTATCATCACGAGAAATGGGATGGGTCCGGCTATCCGAAAGGGCTGACCGGGGATGATATCCCATTGGAAGCGCGTATTGTTGCCTTGGCAGACGTTTTTGATGCGCTGACCTCGAAAAGACCCT
>CAZBQH010000266.1:0-3926 GCA_964493915.1 uncultured Nitrospiraceae bacterium | reverse complement strand
GGCTGCCCGGACCACCGCGGCATGGCACGGCTTAAACCATTCTCGATACATGGCGGGGCTCATCAGGAGGTTTTCCTGCGTTCCCACGTCGTCACCGATGGGCATCGGGTTGACATCCGCCTCCCTATAGCGCCGCATGGCCTTACCTAGTTGCCCTCCCGCGCCCCGATAAGCACCACGGGGTAGTCGTGGAGCTCTATGCCATCGACCACCGCCCAGTCGCCGTCCCATGACCAGCGCGCCTCTTGGGTGGCGCCCCAGTACAGGTCAACGATGTCTATCCGCGATGGCTTATAGCCCGGCTGATAACGGAAGTTGCCATTGTACGTCCGCACGTCATCTGTGGAGAGTTCCGCAGCCCAGATCGCAACGATGGTCTCGCGGCTGCCGTCCCGGACAAAAGTGACTACCTTCGGGTCTGGCATATCTACGTCGAGGCGGTGGGCCGGGCTGGGCACCGGTCTCACGTCGCTCAGCACGCTGCACAGGTTGCGCAACGCATAGGACATCGGCCGTAGACCGAAGTCCTCCTGATCGAGTATGCCCCAGTCTTGGCTCCTGTTCTCGCTGTAAAGCGCCCACCATGCGGCAGGCGCAGCCAGATAACCACTATAGATGTAAAAGCGGGACAGGTACTTCGCGCAAGCGTACTCACCTATATGGGGATCATATGTAAAGCCAAGGCCGGAGACGTTGGTACCCCATTCGTTAAGCCACACCCCGACGGAGTCGTTTCCGTGTCTGCGGAAAGGTTCCTTAACACCTTCAATGATCTCGGACAGCGTGTTCCATCCCGTTTGTTCACGGGTTTGGGACAGGTTCCTACCGGTGCTGTCCTGCTCCATCGTGCCCATTCCCCCTTCCGGTTTATCGATGCCGTAGGGATGGAACGCAGCGAGGTCGATGAGTGAGGCGTCGCCTTGAGAGAGAGCGATATCCGTAGTACGCGGCGCTGGCGCAGCCGTGCCTCCGAACATGACCTTCAGGGTCGGGTCAATAGATTTGATGTGCTTTGCGACATCGTAGAGAAGTGCGCCGTAGAGCTCTGGTTGGAACGAACTTTCATTGGGCGCGATGGGGTACCAGCCGTTCTCCTCGTTCCAAAGCTCCCAGTATTTCACAACGTCCTTGTAACGGCGCACGACATAGTCCGTATACCTGATGAAGGCCGCGCGTTGCGCGTCCGTGTGGGGGCCCACATTCCAGTAGAAGGGGCTGCCTTCATGGAAGATGGGGCCGATGTCGATGAAGACCCTGTCGCCAGAGTACAGGTGATTGCCGTAGTCGAGAGTCCATAGGATGTCTATCCCGTTTCGCGCCAGTTCGCGGATCGCCGCATCTGTAACGGGATCCATGCGGAACTGCCCCTTCTCCCGTTCGACGGCGGCCCACTCTGTCTGATCGCCCCACTGGCTGATGCGCACCCACTTGACGCCGAGCCCGTTCAGTTCGCCGAACGCCCTCCCGATAGCAGGAGCGGTGTCCTGCCAGCCGGTGAACACGTCGCTTACGGAGACGGTTGCACCCACCGTACGGAGCGCAAGGTTGCGGCCGTTTCCGTCCAAGACCTCGATGCCAGACAGACGCGCCTTGTAGCCCTGCGACACCTCCGCGTAGTTGCCGCCCGATAGGGGCAGCCGGTCAAAGTCGATTCGGACAGCCCCGGCCGTCGCGGGTGCAGCAAGCGGAAACTGCTGCACCCATTTATCGCCGCGTCTGGGCCCGTCTTTCCGCTGGACGCAGTTCTTTACGCGAAGGACTTGTGACCATTTCCCGTCCGGCTGTTTGGCTTTTGCCGTGAACCCTCGGGGAAAGTCTGTGTTCCTCCAATAGGGCACGAGGTTAATTTGCGTTATCTTGGCTGTCCGGCCGAGATCGATCTCGACCCACGGCGGCGCGCCGGGGAAGGCAGAAGGATTCTGCTGACTCGACCAGCAGGTCTCGGGGTCGTCATCGATAAGGTGCTCGGGCGCGAACGGTTGTTCGTAGTCCTTCTCCCGGGGCAGGTGGATGCAGATGCCGTAGGTATTGCGGCCAATCTGCGCGGAGGTCTTGTACGCAATAGTGCCGAGCTGTGCGTCATTGCCCTCCTGCAGCGTCCTGGGCTTGGGCAGAATGCGCCAATATCCATTGTCGTCTGTGCACAGTTCCTGGCGGGTGTAGCGACTCAGACTGTCAACGGCGAGCAGCGTATAACCAGCGCGCTGCGTCTCACTCCCGGCGTCCAAGCTGACGGTAATCTCGAAGCGCCCCGCTGCCGGAGGAGTCAGATCCCAGTCGATGCGCTCGAAGCAGCCAGGATCGATTGGAGGCACAGTGCGCGCCGCAGGAGGCATGAAGCCGTTCGGGACGTCGATCTCTATAGGCGTTTCGCCGGACGCCTCTGTGCCCATGTTTTCCGTCCACGCGCTGATCCGGACAATCTGCCCGGCTTCCAGCAGCGGCTTGTCCGCCCAGATACGCGCCAGTTTCAGGGCAGGCCCTGGATTGTCCGCGAACACGGCGACATCATCGATGAGCCACTCCCCCCCGCCTGGTTTGGCGGCCTGTTCATTGACGCGCGGTGCGATTAACACGGTTGACAGGCCTTGCGCAGCGAAATCATAGTGGAGCACCTGCTCATGCCATTTATCGTCGGCCACGTGATCCGACGGAGGCACAAAGCCGGTGCGAGTCATCTCGGCGCCGTCAGGCGATTCCAGGCCGATGACGTAGAGCCCCACATTCGGCGTCTTTCCCGCTGCCTTCTCAATTCTGTACTGGAACCGGACGTAACCACGCGGCACACGCATAGGCGCACTATTCATTCCCGCCACGCTGGTTGCATCCCCGCAGGCAAGGTGCAGCGAGCGCCCCATTCCACCAGCTCCCGCCGCCACGCTGATGCTTGCCGAAGGACCTGAACGCACCTCCGTCCAGTCCTGGGGAAGCGGACGCGCAGCGGCCTCGGTGAGCTGCTCAAAACCGCCATTCTTGCAGAGATTTTCCGGTTCGCTCATGGCAATGCTGTTTCCCTTCAGAGTGTAGAAGGCGATCGGCAGACTGGGAGACCATATCCCCGAAGCCGGACGCAGTTCGACGGACTCGTGGCAGATGCGGAAGTGGATAATCTGCCCACCGGCAGGGTCGATCTCGAGGACAGACATGGGCACGCACAGCTCGACGCGGCACGGGTCTTCCCTACCGAGGGCAAATGCATTGGGGATGACAGCCGGCGGCAACCAGTGCGACCAGGTCTGGTCGGCGGCATGAGGTCCCCGCTTGTAGACCATCACCTCCCCGTTCAAGGAAGCGCTGGGCTGGATCACATAATCGACACCTAGCGGCGGCGACTGGAAGCCGGTGAGCCGATTGCTGTCCGTATCGAGGGCCACGAAAACTGGGCCCCACGTCTCGTCCTTGACAGGGGGCGCCGGCAGCCTCAACGAAACGCATAGGCCGCCGCCGTCGCAGGTGATCCACACAGGGCCCATCCCGCCTGCGGGATCTGCCGGTGCGACCGGCGCCAGAACGGCCCAGTCATCGAAAGCTCCGTCGACCGTGATCGGAGACGCCGGCCACGCCGCCAGCAGCGCAGGCCCGAGCCATCCCGCAGCCCAGGCAGCACGGCGTGAGCGCGCGAGGCCTGCTCTGCCCAGACTTTGCCGCAACCAGATAACAAGCACACAAAGCAGCCGTACAGCAACAGTCATTACCCATTCCTCTACGCTTTTCCTCGCCCGTTCTTTGTGTACGCGGGTTCCGCGAGTTGATATTCGTCGACGGCGCGAAGATATGCCTCGATGTTCTCGAAAGGCACTTCCGGCTCAAGCACATGAGTCGGGCAGGGATAGTAACCGGTCGGTCCGAGCACGTCGATCGTCCGTTGAACAGTTTCATAAACCTTGTCCGGCGTGTCGAACGGCATCGTGGTCTGCGTCCCGATG
>CAZBQH010000265.1:0-5545 GCA_964493915.1 uncultured Nitrospiraceae bacterium | reverse complement strand
CCGCCGCCCGCGCGCCCGGGGCGGGGGTGCCCCCCGGGGGGGTTGTGGGGGGGGTTCGGGCCCCCGCCCCTGCCGCTAACGCGGTGTTAGGCTTGGGGTTGCTCGGGGTCGCCGCGGCCGTCAGCGCAGGAAAAGCATTTGTCCTCAGCGCCGGCACCTCCGTGGCCAGCCACGTCGTAATCAAGTATCTTGTCGAAGCCTTCGAGGAAGAGGGCGTGGACCCCGCGCCTGTAAACGCTATTTTCACACGCAATCGACGAGGTATCGAGGAGTGGGCGCGCTTCCGCGTTCTGGACGGCGACGTCATTTATACAAGCGGCGAGCCAGGCGACGGGCTACCGGGCCGGAGCGCCCTTGATCGTCTCTGCTATTGGGGACCGCGCAACATGCGGTTTATCAATGCGTTCGCAAGCCGCGGCGTCCAAGGCAGCTACGACATGAACGGGTCAGACCCGATTGTCGTCGATCGCACTGCTGACATGGAGAAAGCGATTGAAGACGTGTTGCTGCGCTATGATGCGAGCGGTCAGTTTTGCATCTCGCCTAAGCGGGCCATTGTTCATCGCGACATCAGCGCGGAGTTTTTGGCGCGATTGAACGAGAAGGTGCGTCACATTCGCGTCGGCTTTATGGAAGATCCCCTAACGGATTTGATGCCAGTCGGAGGCGTCAGCGACCGGGAACGCTACTATGAAGCTGTGAAAGAAGCCCTGTACAGCGGGGCCGAGATCTACATCTATGGTGAACATATTACGGGCACCTGGGAGCAGATAGAGCCGCTCCTCACGCTCGATCCGGATGGGCGCCAGAACCCGAAGGGGCCTTTCCTTGCTCCGGCCATCGTACGGGTAACCAACGGCGGCAACTTGATCGTGTCGCGCGAGGAGATGTTCTCGCCAATCCTCTCTTATCAAGAGTTCAGCACAGTCGAGGAGGCTGTCGCCCTGGCCAACGATTCGCCCTATGCCATTCGTGCCAGCGTATGGTCCAACAACGACGAGTTTATTCAACAGTGCTGCAATAGCCTTGACACGCCCACGGTGGTCGTCAACACGTGCCATCTCTGGCTCGACTTGGGCGGTTCCGATCTCGGGGGCAGCAAACAGTCGGGCATTAACGTCGGCGACCCGGGCGCCAAGTATCTTGTCCTCGAGTTTGCCGGCGATATGATGCACCGGCGATTCCCCGACGAGGCGTCTGCACGCCGTTTTGTGAACACCTACTGGGACAAACGATAGGTCCCTCCAGCCTTGGAATAGCTGTACGCCGACGACGCTCCGAATGCATAGATGCCGAAGATGAACTGCACCCCAAAACCTGTGCCAGACAACGGTCAGTCCCCTCTTCCGACAAACAACTCGAAGAGCTGCCTCTCGTCGCTCGCCTTCAGGAGCGCGTCCCGCAGATCCTGGTCTTTGACGCGGCCGCTGATTGCTGAAAGAAGCTTGATATACTGTTGGTGCTGATCGCTCCCCGCGGCCACCATGAAAATCAAGCGGACCGGATCGTCGTCAAGCGACTCGTAATCGGTCAGGGGACGCCTGCAAAGCCCCGCTGCGGCCACAATGTTCTTCACAGAGGGAAGGCGCACATGGGGCACGGCAATCCCATGGCCGATGCCGGTGCTCATCAGCTCTTCCCTTTGGTAAACGGCCTCCGCGAGTTCATCGCGATCTTTTACCTCCGGGGCGGTTGCCAGCACTTCGATGAGACCGTCAAGAGCATCCACCTTGTGCTTGGCCTCGAGCAGCAATACGCGCTCGGGCGTGATCACTGAATGGAGCGGCAGAGGCCGCGCTGCAGGCCGGCGTTTTTTAGCGCCCAGCCGCGAGTCCACCCAGCCCTCTATCTCGGACCGCTTGAAACGCCATGTTGTACCGAGTTTGCCGCAGGGAATTTCGCCCTTCTGGGCCCAATCGTAAATTGTACGCTCGGATACCCTCAGATACTGCGCCACCTCCTCAACCGTCATGATGTCCGATGTTTCCATGACCTTCTCCTGTGTCGCCCCAGCTTGCTTGCCTTCAAACAAGACAGGATGGGCGTGAAAACGGGCCCCTTTACTTACATCCGCGGCTCGGAAAAAGGCAAACCGGCCCTATAATCAACGACGAAAAACAGGGGCGGAACCAAGTCATTGGATATCAAAGCAACAGGCACGTTGACGTGGTCCAGGCAAGGAAACGGCCCGGCCATGCGCTGGAACCAATGCACAACGAGCGCTAACATTGAAAGAATAGGCATTTTCTTGTCTCCTGATACGGTAAATTGCGGATTTTTGATCTAATCGCTTTTAAACCCTTATTTCGCAATCCGTATGCTATTATACCATATCTTGCATCCATTGCAAGAAGTCAAGGCCCTGTACCCGCTCGTTTTTCTAGGATCGACTCTGTCGGCGTCTAGGCATACCGCCCTCAGCACCCTCCGGCCTGCGGGTAGAAGACCCGTCTGCTCCGTGTTCGTACTTGAAACAGTTGGATCTCGCCGCCCATATGCGCTAAAAAGAATGAACAAGTGTACGCAATACACGAAGGGACGGAGGGAAAATGTGGTCTGTTCTGGTAGTAAGCCATCTCTTAGCAGTCGAGCCTGGTTCTCCTGCAGGGGATCCGACGCGGGCGCCGGTCGTGCGGGCAGCTTCGAGCGGGCAAGTGTTTCCACTACCGGCCGAAATGCCGGCCTGTCCACCTCTGGGGGCCTGGCCTGAGGCCCCGGCATGGGTATTGACTGATGAACAGGGGCCCCGGTACTACGTGAGCACAGCTTGGACCTATGTGGTGCGTCTCAAGCCGGGCAAGTCGCTGTTCTCGGATCACGACGTCTTCAGACCCGAGTCTGCTGTATTGACGACGTACGAGGATATAAGGCACAGCAGTTTTGCACCGGCCCACGACCTCGACCCGTCTACATTCTGGCGCCGGAACTACTACGGCGTTTTCTCGGCCGCATTGCTTGATGCTGCAAAGGACCGCCCGGCCGGCGTTCTGGCCATCATGCATTGCGAAAACAAGAATGAGGCATTCCCCTGGAACAAGCGCGCCTATCCCAACACCATACGTCCAGTACAAAACTACGCGGAAGACCAGTACAGCGGCTATTTTGACGGCGTCTACCGCGACTACTGGCCCTGCTATTTCGCGTTCGTTGCGGCCACATGGTGCCCGCTCGCTGAAAAGGACGGCAATGGTCTCATGGACCACGACCTGGGGCCCATCCTCTGGCCCTCGACGGGCTATATCGACGCCGCCGGTGAACATATCAACGGAGGTCTACGCCACCCCAGCATGATCGTCCGCGACGGATACATCTACGTCTTCTATCTCGAAGCGTCGCGCAGCGCCGAGCCCGGCCGGCTCGGCGGCATCAAGGTCGCCCGGGCCCGGATCGAAGACGGCGGCATCCCAGGCGCGTTCACAAACTGGTTCGGAGGGGCGTTCTCCGAACCGTCGCTGCCCGAAGGTTTTGCCAAAGAACGCGGCGGGGATTTCTTCGCAATCGCCGGCGGCAGGAGCGACTTGGTGAACCCGGAGATGCACGGGGGCACAGTCCGGTTCAGCGTCGCGAAGGCCGAAGGGACGCCCTACTTCCTTGGCGTCGAGGAACAAATCGAGGAGGGTTTTACCCAGTTGTATCTGCGCGCCTCGCGCGACCTCGTCCATTGGGGTCCGCGTTTGGCCGTGCCCGGTTGCCGCCGCCCCTGGGGCGAAAACCTCCATTACCCGGTTTTCGCCAATAAAGACTACACCTCGAATACCAAGATAGACCCGGCAGGTTTCTACCTCGTGGGGAGCGCTGCGTCGAAGATGAGGGCTGTCAGACTCAGCGTAACGATCCACGATGGATCCTGATAAGCCTGCATAGGGACTTTGACGCGCCGCATGCGGTCTGCGTAGTGTGAAGACAATATGTTTTGAGATTCCTGCGGAGAGATTTCCATGACGCACCGGCTTGCCTTACTGATTTGCTTTGCCTTGTTGGTCCCAATCCGCAACTGGGCGTCAACTGCCGCCGCCGAGCCCACGTACCTGGTCATCTTAGGGGACCCGGAAACGTTTGCCGAGGCCTTCCGCCCCCAACCGCCTGAAAACCCGCGTCAGGTCGGTTTCGGCACCCTGATCTACACGCTCAAGACGCCAACCGACGCCATCCGGGAACAGGTCGAGGACGCTCTCGACACCGCCGAACGCACCGGCTATCCGGTCCTTTTCCAGCTTGACGACTGGAATTTTCCGGAACAGTCCCAGGACCCGGCGCTGGTGGAATGGACAGACTGGCCTCAAGAAGGCACCTCTCACGGACCCTTAGTGAAGCGGCGGTGGATCAACTGGGGCACGTGGTTCACAGCAGGGCCGCCGCCAAACTTCGAGAGTCCGCGATTTCGCGCGCAGCTCGAGCAGCGTATCGAGGAAGCGATTGCCAAGCCTATCGCGGCCCGGCTTGATAGATGGCGTGCGGAGGGCAAGGGCTACCTCTTCGCAGGCGTCGTAGTGGGCTGGGAAACGGGCTTTTACACCATGACGCATGTGGATAGGAGCAACCCGCCTGCGTTCCAGGGCCGAGTTTTCGAGGAGGACGAGATTGTCCGCACAGGCTACGCCGCTTTGACCACCCGCGGCTACACCAAACCCTCGATCAAGCGGATAGCGGCGCAATGCAGTACGACGGAAGAGAAGGTCATGGATGCCATTCTGCACGATCTGTTGCACGACTACACGGCGTTCTGGGCCAAGATGCTTGCGGAAGGCGGCGTGCCGCACCGCCGGATTTACAGCCACTACACGCCGGCTATTACGCACCCGGACTTGGTCAAGATCCTCGAAGGGGATGGACGCTTGGTCCCGCTTGACGCCGCGAGCAATCCCTATTGCCGGCCCGGGTTCACCATAACGCATGGCGCTTCGTATCGCTTCGAAGGCCTAATGAGCGCGTTGCATGCTATGAACTGCACTCAGTGGGGCGCTGTGGAAATCGAATTCGTTCCTGCGACTCGCGGCAAAGAAGCGGCCTACGAAGAACTGAGCCGCCTGACTGATGCCGGAGCGAAGGTCCTGTGCATATTCGGGTGGTGGGAAGACAAGGACCATCCCTTTGCGGCCAATACACCGGACACGGTCGCCGCCATGAAACGCTGGCTTGCCGGAAACACGCTGGCGCACCGCCAAGGCGGCCAATAGAAACATGGAGACACCAAAGGCTTTCGTATCGACGGGGAAGTTGCGTATCAGCCTATTCCTTGGGTTGGCCCTTCTCTTTGCCGCGGCACTGGCCGCCATCCGACACTGGGGAGAACCCCTCGCCATGAGGGCCTATCAACCGATGTTGCAGCAGGAGTTGGCCAAGGCGCGCGCCGCCGGCAACTATGGTGCAGCGGAAACGCTGCTGCTTTGTGCTGTCCAGACGACGCCCGGCTACGCCTACACACTCGTTGACACGGTTGTCTTCGACCTGCCTGTCATGCCCCGTCTTGCGGACGCGCTCGTGCGCGTCTATCAGAATGACGTGCAGCGCGCCGGCACCCCATGGCGCGCCCATTTCAACATCA
>CAZBQH010000264.1:0-32780 GCA_964493915.1 uncultured Nitrospiraceae bacterium | reverse complement strand
ATACAAGCTTGTTTCGGGAGGCGGCCGCCTGTCACGTTGCGGGAAGCCCTGGTCAACACCGACTGGCTCCTCCGGATTCTGGAGACCGCTGTTCATGCTTGACCTCGCCTCGATCAAGGTCAAGCCAGGAGCGGCCTTCCCGTTAGGCGCCACGGCAGGCGAGTCCGGCGTCCGGTTTGCAGTGGTGAGCCGTCATGCCACGCGCGTCTGGCTCGCACTATTCGAGAACCGCTCCGACGTGCTGCCAGCTATCGAGATAGCCTTTGACGCAAAAAAACACCGAATCGGGGACGTCTGGAGCATCCACGTCAAGGGGGTCGGCGCCGGCGCTCTCTACATGTATCGGATGGACGGTCCCTATCTGCCAGAGGAAGGCCACCGATTCGACTCAAGTCTATACCTTTTCGATCCCTATGCAAAGACAATTGTCGGCGATATCCAGAAACGGACTGCGAAGTGCGTCGCAGTCGACAGTGAAAACGAGTGGATACCGGACCGGGGCCCTCAGATACCGCAGAACCAGACCCTCCTCTACGAGACCCATGTGCGGGGCTTGACGATCCACAAATCATCCAGAGTCGAGAATCCCGGCACGTACCGGGGCCTCATCGAGAAACTGCCCTATCTGAAATCGCTTGGCGTCACGGCCGTTGAACTCATGCCGGTCCAGGAAATCGGCGAACGCGAGTTGCCTGTGTTCCACCCGGAAACCGGCAAGCGGCTGGTCAACTACTGGGGCTACAATCCGATCGGTTTCTTTGCGCCCGCGGCCCGTTACGCCTGCCCGGCTTCCGTAGGCGATCAACTCGACGAATTCCGTGAAATGGTGGCCGCTGTCCACGCGGCCGGGCTCGAGATCTTCCTTGACGTAGTCTTCAACCACACAGCAGAGGGCAACGAAAAAGGCCCTGCTCTTTGTTTTCGCGGCATCGACAACGCTATCTACTACCTGCTCGATCAAAAGGGCAGCTACGCAAACTACACCGGTTGCGGCAATACTGTCAACTGTAACCATCCACTGGTACGCGATCTCATCCTGGATTGTCTGCGCTATTGGGCAACGGCTATGCACGTCGACGGATTCCGCTTTGACTTGGCTTCTGTGCTCGGACGCGATCGCTACGGTCGAATCGTTGAGAACGCGCCGATTGTTGAACGCATCGCCGAAGATCCGGTCCTGCGGCATGTGAAACTCATCGCGGAGGCATGGGACGCTGGCGGGGCCTATCAGGTCGGATCCTTTGGTGATACGCGTTGGGCGGAGTTGAACGGCAAGTTCCGCGACGACGTGCGCCGTTACTGGCGCGGCGATGAAGGTCTGAAAGGCAACTTCGTCCGCCGCATTACAGGCAGCCCCGACCTGTATCAAAGCCAAGGCCGCACCGCCATGCACAGCATCAACTTCATCACCTCCCACGACGGTTTCACGCTGCACGATCTTGTCTCCTACAACCGCAAACACAACGAGGACAACGGCGAAGGCAATCGGGACGGGTTGGACGAAAACCTGAGCTGGAACTGCGGCGTTGAGGGCGAAACAACGGACGAACACATTAACAAGCTGCGCCGCAGAATGCAGAGGAACTACATCGCGACGCTCTATCTGTCCCTCGGCGTACCCATGATGCTGGGCGGCGACGAGTTTGGTAGGACCCAGTACGGAAACAACAACGCCTACTGCCAGGACAACGAGATCTCGTGGTACGACTGGGACTTGGCCGAATCCAATCAGGACCTGATCCGTTTTACCCGGGAGGTGATCCGGTTTCGCAAGGAAAACCCTGTCTTCCTCCGCGTGAGCTACTTCACGGGTCAAAACGGCGGCAAGACCCAGGGAAAACCCGACGTGCTTTGGCTCGCCCCCGATCGGAACCCTCTCAATTGGGCAGACAGAGATCCCGCTTTTGCCTGGTGGATCCATCGCGCGGAGAACGCGGGGACGGCCCTCTATCTCGCCTACAATCCGACCAAGCGGACGCGCCGTTTCATTGCGCCCAAGGGCGCATGGCTGGTCCGCATTGACACGGCCCGACGCTCGCCCTATGACGTTGTCCGTGCTGAGGATGCCCGAGGCATCAGAGGCAGGGCCCCAAAGGTGACGGTCAAACCGCACGCTATGGTGGTCCTTTCCGCTGAATAAAGGCGCACGCGAGCCTGTAGCAAGGCCCCCTTTTGTAATATTTCCCTAAAGGTTTCTTTACCTACAACCGAGCCGTTTCCCCCCTCATCCGCGCGTACCATGCCTCGATGGAAGAATCCACAAAGTAGATGCGTGTGAGCGCTTTTCCAGTCTGGCCCGGTTCAAGACGGCCAAAAGCTGCGGCACATGGCTGCAATTCCTCTCATTCTGAGCTATGGGAATGACGCGGGGTGCGCAACAGATTGTGCGGGTGTTGAGGGGCAATGCGCGAACATCATCATTCGGGAAGGACTGAAGAGAACGGAGCCGCTGGTTGTCGTGAGTCAGCCTTCTTGGTCTAGTAAGGCCAAAAATGATAGACCTTGGTTTCCATAACGATGCCATAGATGTTCCAAAAACAGCCTATGATAAAGTCCCCCATGATAAGCCCCATGAAAAACGGCACGGCCGGCCGATACGCTTTTGCTCCACCATACTTAAGCAACAACAGCTTCACGAGCCACGCCGTGAAAACGCACAGCCAGAGTTGCTCCATAGCCCAGGACCCGCTGACTGCATATCCGACGGGATGGAAAGGCCACCAGTTGATGCTCATACGCAATGCCGCCAAACCCAGAGCGAAGATGGTCCCAATCAAGATCGCATAGGTCGGCTCGTAAAGATGTTTCTCGGGATTCGTAAACCAAATGTGAGCTTTCGTCTCCCACATCTCTCGGCCGAACCATTCCCCCGGCCCGATAACCTGAGCGGCCGCCCCATACCTGTTAAAAACCCACAGAACCGCCCAGAACGCACAGATAATCCCCACGACAATTGATACGCCCATAGCGACAAGGTAACGCGCATTGCTGAGTTTAAGCCGTTCAGCGATACGGAATCCCTCCATCCCATGGGGCATCGGATGCCCCCGGTAAGCCCGGTTAAAGAAGTTCAAGATACCCAACATCACGAGCGTGTGAGGCGAGCCTGTCTCTGGATTGCTCAGATTGGGGGCGCCAAAGAACTTCACCAGTTGCAGGTTCGGACCGATGTTATGCAGATCATGCGAAGGCGGCCCCAGTTCCGCGCGCATCCGCGTGATGCTAACCGAGAGGAGGAAATACAGTAAAAGAAACAGAAAGGATGCGGGCAGCATCATCTGTGCGTGAGAACAGAACCACATAAGGAAACCAAAGCCGACAGCAATCAGGCCCACGGCCGTGTACACCTCCTGCCGCTCCCAGCGCCCGACATCCCCGCGTTCATGGCCTATGAATATGCTGAAGAATCGTTTGAGGTGGTGGCGGGAGATCCACAGAGCGATGAGCGCGATGGCATAGTAACCGCCTGCAGTCTGCTCCTCGACGTAAGGGAAGCCCGGCATGCCGTGAATGCCGATATGACTTGCTAGAATGCGCTGGGCCTTCCAGAACAAAAAGAAAAACCAGCTCGAGAAGGCAAGATCGAGGGGCATAAAAAAACACAAACCTATCGCGAAGGGATAAAACGAGACCCAGGCAGGTCCCATGTCGAGCCACGGGCGAGTCGTGAAAAGGGCTTGCAGATTGAGAATCTGGACAATGGGAATCTGAGGCAACAGCGGAAACAGAACGTGCAAGCCGTTCATTGCATCGACAAAACCGGCGATCGCAAAAGCCAGCCAGAAGAGGCGGTTCGCGAGCAAGCCCTTCGTTTCCTGTGCCAAAGCCACTGGCAACTGGATAATCGGGTAGGATAGTTTCTCATTCTCGGTCCACTGTTTGCGGAACACCAGTATAAGCCCCCACATCACCGCACACAGCGCCATGATGAAGAGAAACCACCACGCCAGCGGTTTGAGCCACGGCCCATAGTTGCGCGGGTCATAGATCGATTCCTGGCCGATATACGCGCTCTGGAGAGCCGCCTCATCCTTTACCAGAAGGTAGTCTGGGAGGTACTGGAGCATCTCGTTGTAACGTTGCTCGAGGGGGTTGTAGCGGTATATATGGGACATTGTCGGGATCAGGATCTCGATGAAATCGTGGCCTGCCAACGCGCTGGCAATGCTGAGCATGGTGTAGACGACGAGGATTTCGGCCGGGGCCAACGCCCAGGCAGGGCGGAAGCGCTTCAAGAGCAGGTTGGCAAGCACCAGAAGGAAGACGAGAAAGACGACGTTGTAGAAAAGGCTCAAGCTTGTGGGCTCGCCCGAGTACCACATGATCTCGGACAACGCCAACCACCACGCGTTGAGCGGAATGAGGACAAGGCCAATGATTATGCTTCGAAAAGTAACGCCCAAGCTTAAACCATCTTCCCCGGGAGCATAAGGTTGTGCAAGCGGCATGCCGCTTGTAGCACGCATTTGCTGTGCCAGTCAAATTGTACGCGCCTGTTTGGCTGGCCTAGCCGCGATATGTAAGAATGGCTGGACCTCTCAGAAACGGTTTTCCCATAGTTTCAGGAGAAATCGATGCGGCCCACCCTTTTCGAGGTTTTCGGCTATGCCTTTAACGCCTACCCCACCATGTTGGGGCTGGCCTTCATCACGGGGACACTCCTTGCGTCGCGCAGCTCGGAACGCTTCGGCGGCGGCTACGCGCTCAACCCCCAAGTCGGCATCTGGGCCTTTCTCGGCGCGCTTATCGGCGCAAAGGCCTTTTACATCCTTCAGTATAGAAGCCCTCAGGACATCTGGCGGGCCTTGCTTATCTGGCAGCCGGGGCTGGTTTATTACGGCGGTCTCCTAGGCGGACTCGGCGCCGTGGCCATCTGCCTGCGCATCCAGAAAGCGCCGCTACTGAAGATTGGCGATATTGGGGCTCTGTATCTCCCCTTAGGCCAGGCTATTACGCGCATCGGCTGTTTTCTGAATGGATGCTGCTGGGGCACGACCTGCTCGATGCCTTGGTGCGTGCGCTTTCCCCCCGGCAGCAATGCCTTCAATCAGCATGTCCGCGCCCATCTTATCACACGCAATGCCGAAGCATCCCTCCCCGTGCATCCCACGCAGCTCTACATGATGCTGGGGTTGCTGGTGGTCTTTGCTATACAGTGGGCATACCTCAGACGTAAGCGCTTCGACGGTGCGCTGTGTCTGAGCTACATGGTCCTGTACGGTCTGCTGCGTTTCGTCGTCGAGTTTTACCGGGCAGACAGCGCCCGTTCCCTGTGGGGCCTGACCGTCTCACAAGCCATAAGCGCGGCCCTCATAGGCAGTGGGCTCGCCGGTTTCGCCGCTGTAACACTTTGGGCACGCCTCTGCCCCTCTTCGAGACCGCCCAAAGCCGAACGTATCGAGGGTCCAGCGGCCAACCCAACAACGGCCGAGCGGGAAGACTGAACGCCCGACTATGTCTCGTGGCGCGGCAAACCGTTACCGCCTGAATACCACATGCTCTGGGGCCCAAGAAGAGCCTCGACCCGCTGTCGCAGGTCTTCGGAAGGCGCCACTCTGCATGCACTTGTGGCGTGAACGGTCACTTCATCGTTGTCCGGCGTCACGCAGTGAAGATAGACGTCGCATTTCCCCGGAGAGCCGCCCAAGACCTGCGCAAGTTCGTCAACGAGCGCGTCCTCGAGCCCCAATGTTGTCAGCCGGATATGGACCGCCCGCGTAAGCTTTGACTCGGCCTCTTCCATCGTGAGCAGATCGCTGGCTATGAGAGACACCTCATTGTTCCGGAAGTTTACGCGGCAGGGGACCATAAGGGCTGCATCCTGATCGAGAAGCCTCGCTTTTTGATCGTACAGGTCGGGGAAAACGGTGATTTCGACGGGGCCCTCGAGGGTCTCGAGCGTGATAAAGGCCATACGGCTTCCGCGCTGCGTCACATGGTGCTTGATGATCGCGACCATCCCGCCGACGATCACTTCCTGACCCTCATGCAGTTCGCCGAATCGGTCGATCGAAACCGACGAGAACCGATCAAGCGTTTGAGCATGCTTAGCCAAGGGGTGACTGCTCACATAGAGGCCAAGCATTTCTTTCTCAAAGCTGAGAACCTGGTTCTCGGGCCATTCCGGTACGTCCGGCTTCTGATGAAGCGTTTGTGACGGTTCCTCGGTGGGCAGTAAGTCGAACAAGCTGGTCTGACCCGAGTCGCGATCCTGCTGGGCAATATGCCCCTCGCTCATGGCCTCATCGATCAGCTCTTCGACTTGGCGCCGGTTCCAGCCTGTGCTGGCAAATGCTCCCGCCTTATTGAGGCTCTCGATCACGCGCCGGTTAACCTGCCGGCTGTCCATGCGGCTGCAAAAGTCGAAGAGGTCAACGAAGGCGCCGTGGGCTTCACGTTCCTTCACAATCGCCTCGACCGGTCCCTCGCCCACATTCTTAATAGCCCCCAAACCAAAGCGAACGGCATCCCCCTCGACCGTGAACCCCAGGAAACTCGCATTAATGTCCGGCGGCAAGACGTCGATCCCCATGCGCCGGCACTCTGCGATATACACGCCCACCTTGACAAGATTGCGCGACTCGCTCGTCAGCAAGGCCGCCATGAACTCGACGGGATAATTCGTTTTGAGGAAGGCCGTCTGGTAAGCGACAAAGGCGTAGGCCATGCTGTGGGACTTGTTGAAACCATAACCTGCGAACTGCTCGATCTTCTGGAACAGAGCAACAGCGGTAGCTTCGTTGATGCCCTTGGCGCGGGCGCCCTCGATAAACTTCCCCCGCTGCTCTGCCATGAGGTCCACTTTTTTCTTGCCCATAGCGCGGCGCAGAATGTCTGCTCCGCCCAACGTGAATCCCGCCACTGCCTGCGCCATCTGCATCACTTGTTCCTGGTACAATGCGACGCCGTAGGTCTCTTTGAGGATCGGCTCGAGAAGAGGATGGTCGTAGACGATTCTCTCCGGATGATGCTTATTCTCGATGTACTGCTCTTTAAGCTGCATAGGACCCGGGCGGAACAGAGCAATCAGAGCGCAGACCTCCTCGAGGCTCTCGAGACCGATACGCTTGGCCAGGTCGCGCATGCCAGAGCTCTCGAGCTGAAACACGCCCATCGTATTGCCGGAACGGAGCAAGACGTACGTCTCCGGGTCGTTGCACTCGAGGTTGTCGATGTCGATGTCGGCGCCCCGGTTCTCGTTGACGAAGCGAACCGCGTCGTGAATAACCGTAAGGGTACGCAACCCGAGAAAATCCATCTTGAGCAGGCCGACTTCCTCGACGGCCTTCATTTCGAATTGGGTTGTGACCACTTCGCTGCCCGACGCCTGGAACAGGGGCACATAATCCGTAAGCGGCCGATCGCAAATCACGACGCCTGCTGCGTGCGTGCCGCAGTTGCCAATGGTCCCTTCCAAGCGCTCGGCCAAACGCCATAGCCGCGCCACTTCGGGGTCGTCCCGAATCAACTGCTGGAGCTCAGGTTCACGTTTCATGGCCTCGCTGAGCGTGATCTTCAGCTCGTCCGGGATGAGCTTGGCGATGCGATCCACGTCGCCGTAAGACATGCCCATCACGCGGCCTACGTTGCGCACCGCTTGCTTCGCCAGCATCCGGCCAAAGGTGATGATCTGGCTGACATTGCCTGACCCATAAGCACTTCGCACATACTCGATCACTTCACCGCGCCGGTTGTAGCAGAAATCGAGGTCAAAGTCGGGCATCGAGACTCGCTCGGGGTTCAAGAAACGCTCGAAAAGAAGGCCAAACCGCATCGGGTCGATATTCGTGATCTTGAGGGCATATGCGACGAGGCTCCCAGCTCCAGAGCCGCGGCCCGGCCCGACCGGGATGCCTTGATCGCGAGCATGCTTGATCAAGTCCCAGACGACCAGATAGTAGTCCACAAACCCCATCTGCTCGATGACGTCCAGCTCGTAACGCGCTTGGTCCAGATGGGTCTGCGACGGTTTTCCCGCGTAGCGTTCGAGAAGCCCCTTATGCACCAGATCTCTGAGAAAAGCTTCTTTGGCAAGGCCTTCCTGCGGCTTGAACTCGGGAATCAAATGCTGATGCAGCTCCAACTCGACATTGCACCGCTCCGCAATCCTCACGGTGTTGGCCAACGCATCCGGGTAGGCTTTGAACAGGTCGCGCATTTCTTGAGGGCTTGTGAAGTAATATCTGGGTCCGCCTGGGAAACGGAACCGGTCCTCCTGATCCAGCATGGCCCCGGTCTGTATAGCCAATAGAGCGTCATGAGCCTCTGCATCAGACTTGTCGAGATAATGACAGTCATTGGTCGCTATCAGCATGAGGCCGTAGTGTTCAGCCAGTTCAGCCAGCATGGGATTGATCTTCTGCTCTTCAGGCAGGCCATGATCCATCAGCTCGATAAGGAAATGGTCCTTCCCAAAAAGCCCGATCATCTGCTCGATTTCTTCACGGGCCTTATCAACATCATCGTTGACAAGGGCTTGGGGAATCGACCCCGCCAGGCAGGAGCTGGTAGCGATAAGCCCTTCTTTGTGCTTAGCCAGCACTTCCATGTCGATGCGCGGGCGGTAGTGGAACCCTTCGAGATACCCGATCGAGCTGAGCTTGCACAGGTTGTGATAGCCTTGGTCGTTCTCACAAAGCAACAAAAAATGGTTGGACGAAGTAGCCGGAGAACGCCCTGCCTTTTCGAAACGGCGCCCTTTCGCCAGATAGAGCTCCGCACCGATAATCGGTTTGATGCCGGCTTTCTTAGCCGCCATGTAGAAATCGACAGCTCCGAAAAGCGCCCCATGATCCGTCAGAGCGCATGCATCCATCCCATACTCTTTGCACCGCTCGAGGAGCTCTTCCACCTTGCACGCACCGTCAAGGACGCTGTATTCAGAGTGGACGTGAAGATGGACAAATCCCGCACTCATGCAATGTGCTCCCAGGTAATCGCCAAGGCTTTATCGGCCGTCTGGCACTTGATTTGTTCTCTTGCCCCCACGAAGTGGTTCTGAAACACGTGGGTACCCATCTCCTCAGCGAACGCGATATAGACCAGACCCACAGGCTTCTCGGGAGCGCCTCCTGTTGGGCCGGCGATCCCTGTCACCGCAACGGCGTAGTCGGCGCCGAAACGTAAGCGCGCTCCCTCCGCCATCTCCCGCACGACGCTTTCGCTAACGGCCCCCTGAGCCTCCAAAGTCTCGGGGCAAACGTCGAGCAACTGGATCTTCGCCTGGTTGCTGTATGCAATCACCCCGCCCAAGTAATAAACGGAGGAACCGGGAATGTCCGTCAAACGATGGCCGATGAGCCCGCCGGTGCAGGACTCCGCGGTAGCGAGGGTCTGATGCATTTCTCTGAGACGCCGACAGATCCTGGACTCGATACGCTCACCCGACACCGAAGCCACCGTTTCCTCCCTCCACTGAATATGGCCTTACACTAGCATCAGGAACGGGGGGCTGGCAAGCTTCGCTCCCTCCGTGCGCCCGGTTCATAAGACTGTTTCCCCAGTTGAATTCCCTGCCCATCATGAGGTATTCATGGATCTAGGTACCACAATGGGATGTGTAATTCCAATGGGAAAGGGGGCTTCCTTATGGGTCCGCAAACAATTGTCAGGCCAGCCGGCATGTGTGCTCTCCGCGTGTTCATCTTATTGTGCACGGCCACGTGCGCAACAGGCGCGCCACAGTATATCCGCGTGGGCACGTTTAACATTGCCCGTCTGGGCGCATCCGATGAATACATGCGTTCGCTTCCTGGCCTGGCCAACGCCGTCATAGAGGGCGATTTTGATCTGCTCTGCCTGCAGGAGATCGAGCCCAACGAGCTCGGATGGGCGCAAGTAAGCCGCCTACGAGAACTGCTCAACATAGCCGCAGAGCACTATAAAACCCGGCCTTACGAATCACGGGTCGCCCCGGAAGCAACAGGCGGCGAGACAACCGCGTTTCTATGGCGCGCGCCCGTCGTCCTTCAATCGCCTGTCATGCTTCTTCCCCATGACGTCGACCCCGACGGAGACGGGCTCCGAACCTTCCAACGAACGCCCACCATCGCGTTTTTCAGGGCAAAGAACTACGATTTCTACGTCGTGAACTGCCACCTGTATACGCTGCTCAAGGGGAAAACATCTGAAGGACGCGGCGCCGAGTACGATGCACTGTACGCCTGGCTGGTCTGGCTTGCCGCCCAGAAGGAGAAGGACGCAATCGTTTTGGGCGACTTTAACCGGTTCCTTAATGGCAAAAAGGACTGGTATCGCATGATGCGCAAGAACTGCGAGCACATAGTCCGCTTCCCACTGCTCGAAGCAATCGAGGCAGAAAACCCGCGCTTTGACCCGGAAACAGACGACGCCCCCGCCGACTTGTACAGCACAACCACCAACAAGAAAGGGTCCATTTACGACCAGATTCTCCTATCAGCGGGCTCCTATCGCGAGTTTGTACGGGTCCCCCGCTTTGGCCTGGACGTGGGCATTGTTGCATTCGACAATGACAAGCGCTATGAATGGTTCATCAATGATTGGCACCATGCCACAAAGATCCTGTCCGACCACCGACCAGTGTGGATCCGCTTACGGATTGATCAGCGTGACGACGACTAGCAACACAGCCCACCGCGGGCATGGGAATGCAAGCAAAGGGCCTGACACAGGGCATGAGGACAGGCCAATCTATCCTGGGGTCGATGTAGACCTCGGGCTGCCCGGTGTTCGCTCCCGGAACTTCTTCGCTTGGCCGGCATCGAACCCATTCCAGATAAGGCATGCACCGTAGTGTCTTCGTCACCTGCACCCAACCAGAAGGACCTATGCCCGCATTTCGGTACCTGCGGGGGATGTCAGCATCAGGACATTCCCTATACCGAGCAACTACAGCTCAAAGAACGGAATCTGGCCGCGCTCTTCGCACCTTTCTGGCCGGAACGTATCGTTGTCGCGCCTTCTCCCGTCCTATGGAACTATCGCAACAAGGTCGATCTTACCTTCGGGCGCAAATTCTACCCAGAGCCCCCGCCCAAAGGTTTTCCGCGCGAAACCGTCCTCGGGTTCAAGTCCAAGGGCAAGTGGTTCTGGACAATCGACATTCAGGAATGCCGGATTGGGCCGACCGGCCTCGCTCCCCTGATGGACGCGGTGCGCCAATGGGCGCGCGCACGCGGGTACCCGGCGTTCAGCTCCCGCTCGAAGGATGGACTTCTCCGCATCCTCTTGGTGCGCGAGGGTAAGCGTACGGGCCAACGCATGGTTGTGCTCATCACTTGCGAAGGCGACGTCGATCGGAATGGTTTTGTTGATGCCGTCCTATCGAGCTGCCCGGCCACAAGCATTCAGCACGGCGTGTTAACTGCCTCTGCGGAGATCGCGGCAGCCGACCGCGTGGATGTTCTCCGTGGCAATCAGACTATAGAGGAAGAGCTGCACGTGCCAACAGAAGAAGGCACGCGGCGGCTGCGTTTCCGGCTCTCTCCTTTCAGCTTCTTCCAGACAAATACCTTGGCAGCGGAGCAGCTCTACGGCCATATCAGGCGGAAGGTACGAAGCTTAGCGCCCTCCTATCTCTACGACCTCTACGGCGGATCGGGCGGCATTGCTCTTGCCTGCGCGGATCTGGTCGAAGGCGCCGAATCCGTGGAGAGCGTACCGGCGGCAACCGCTGACGGGCGCCGTAACGCGGAAATGAACAGCGCGGACAATGTCGCCTTCGTCACGGCCCAAGTGCGCGACTACCTCGGCCAAAAACGTGCAGGGAAAGGATTGCGTGATGGTTCAGTAGTGGTGGTCGACCCGCCCCGGCCAGGTTTGCATCCGAAAGCCCTGCACCGGCTCATTGAATTGGCGCCAAGCCATGTTCTCTATGTATCGTGCAAGCCTACAGAGCTGGCCCGTGAACTCCCGGCATTTCTCGATGGGTATGAACTCGTCAACCTTGACGCCTATGATCTGTTTCCACACACGCGGCACATCGAGTGCCTGGCCCATCTTGCCCGGCGCCGCCATTCAAGTCCTTGAAGACGAACGCTCTAAAATGCTCAGGCTATCGAGAGAACGCCCTTCAATGTCTCCGCACCCTCACGGTTGACCTCGCTCGCTTGGAGCGAAAAGATCTCGCAAGCAGCTTGGGCGAGGCACTCGGGACAGTAACCATGAGTAACCGGGCCTGCAGGAGGCATCGGCGTCTTGATCCAGCGGCCGCCAATCCGTTGCTTCTTGCATTTGGCGCACACGACTATCATGCACCGGCCCTCGAAGCCTTTTCCCTAACCATCATGTTTCTTATCGGCGGGGAAACGTGATACCTTGAGGCGGAGCCGTTGCCTGAACAACCCCACGGAGGAAAATGATGCCCCCTCTCCCCTATCTCGAAAACACGCCTCAGTCGGAAAAAGACTGGCTCGAAACGTTGGTCCGCCTCGCCAGATATCTCCGCGGACCCGACGGTTGCCCTTGGGACCGGGAACGCAGCGCCCGCGATTTCGCAAAGGACGCCTATGAAGAAGCCGGCGAACTCATTGAGGCCTATGACCACAGCGACAACGAGCACATTTGCGAGGAGTTGGGCGACACGCTTTTCGTACTGCTCGCCTCGGCGGTTGGAGCTGAAACAGAAGGCCGCTTCACCTTGGAAGAAGTGTTGATCAACGCCCACAACAAAATGGTTCGCCGCCACGACCACGTTTTCGGCGAACAAAAGGCTACGACAGCCGAAGAGGCGCTGGCCTCATGGAATAGAATGAAGGCGAATGAAAAGCCACGGACCTGATCAGAGGGCGATCATATCAGACCCAAGCCGTGCATTTCGGTGGCCAAGAAGGTCTTCTCTTCAGCCAAAAGTTCGCGCTGAGGAGGACGCACAGCTCCGCCGTCGAACCCTAGAAAACGCAGCGCCTCTTTGTAGTACGCCCACGTCCGCCCGTACCCGAACACCTGGCAAACCTGGTTTAGAAGCCCTTGCTGGCGCCACGCCTTGTCGATGTCCCGGTCCTGAACAGCCTGATACAAAGAAAGGAAAAGATCGGGGAACACGTTGGCCGTGCTCGAAACCGACCCCTTGGCGCCGCTGAAGAGGGACTGGAACGTGTATTCATCCGTCCCATTGAACACGGTGAACCCTCTGGGCGCTTGGCTTAGTAGGGCGCTGTGCGCCTGCATATCGCCCCCACTGTCCTTGATGCCCACAATGTTTCCCGCTGATTCGATCAGGTCAAGCACAAGATGCACGGTCAGCGCATTCCCGCTGCGGGCCGGAATGTTGTACAAAAAGACCGGAAAGCCCGGAACGGCTTTGGCAATCGTTGTGTAGTATTGTATAAGCGCTTTTTCGTCGTACTCGTAGTAGGGCGGGGCAACCACGGCCGCCCCATCTGCGCCTGAAATCGCAGCATGCTCAGTCAACTCGACCGCCCACGCCGTATTCAGACTACCGGTCTGAGTGAGCACGGTCAACCGGTCCTGTACCGCGTCAAGGATCTCCTTGACTAAGGTCTTGCGCTCTTCAATGCTCATGAGCAGCCCCTCGCCCGTCGTACCGCAGGCTAGAATCCCTTGAACACCCTGATCGGCAAGACGAGTTGCCAGCTCACAGGCCCTGTCGTAATCGACTTCTTTGCCGCCCTGCGTGAAAGGCGTCAACATTGCCGGATAAACCCCTTCCATCTTTACCTGCACGATCCGGTCCTTTCCAACGGTTTACCAGCCGTATTTTTCCGGCCCCCATTCCTTGCGCACCTGCTCCTGATTTGGCAACAGCAAGGTCCGCTCCGGCACATCTTCGTACACAATGGCCCCCGCGCCTACGCAGGAGTAGTATCCCACCTTGACGCCCGGCATGAACATCACGTTGACGCCCGTCCTTGTATAGTCGCCGATATAGGTAAAGTCCCCGAACCGGGCCGGATGTTCCTTGTGGCCTTTGACTCTCTGCGTGCGGACGCCGTCGTCAAATCGCAAGGTTCCGCAGACCGTGGCCGCGCCGATGTCCACGTTCAGGCCGAGCAGTCCTGTAACGCAGCAGTAATGATAAAGATAAACTGTATCGAGTGCGACGCCCGTGAACTCGGCGCAATGACTGACAATGGCGTTTGCACCAATGACGGCCCCGCCGCTCACAGAGCAGTAATCCTTCACGACCGTATGGGCGCCTATCGTCACGTCCGCTCCAAGAATGGCGCCGTTCTCGACGCGGGCGCCCGCGCCAAGGGTGGCTGCTCCGTTGATATGGCAGCCCTTGCCGATCCGCGCGCCAGGGCCAAGCCACAGCTTCGCGCCCTCGGCAATGTAGGCCCCATCGTCAATCTGCGCCCCTTCAGCGATGTAAGTCTCTTTGCGGTTTTGGACTTCATAGCGCCCTGCGGCGTAGTTCGCCTCGACGATCTGCCAAGGCCTGTCCACATCCACCAGAAACTCCTTCGCTTCCAGAGCCAGCACATCCATTCCGTCTTGGCGCATCAGATCAAAGCTGTGGGCCACATCCCCTTCAACTGGGGGCATGGCGCCGATGCTCACTTGGGTCATTATTCCCGGATTGCGCAGAAGATAGCGGCGCAGGGTATCCGTTCTTGCAGCGGCGATGCCGCCGAAACGAGGCAATGATCGGTTTTCGTGACCAATGACTCCAGCGACCAGGCCGTCGGCACTGACCTCGACATTTGTCCAGTGGGGTGCGTCTTCGGGACAGGGCGCTACAACGAGCAAGGCCTCAGCGTCTCCGCGATCGAGCGTTTCTACGGCCGCCGCGAGGGTCTCGCGCGGGGTCACAATATCGCCGCAGCACAGCACGACGCTTTCACCGCGTATCCCGTTCAGGCCATGGAGCGCTGCATCGACAGGGCCGCCCGGGGCAGGTTGCGCCACAAAGCGCACTTGATCCAGGTCGCCAAGGCAAGCGCGGACCGCCTCCGCTCGATGCCCCGTCACCACGGCGATTTCCTGAATTCCCAAGCTGACAAGATGCTGGGCAAGACGGCGCACCATCGGGACGTTCAGGACAGGCATTGTCGCCTTTTGCCGTATCCCGCTGAAGGGCCACGTGCCCTTGCTCTCGCCCGCCGCGAGAATAACCGCTGATTCCATTGTCGCCTCCATCGGTACGAAGGACTTGCCGACAAGATATGAGTATAAGGGCACTGGCGTTCGGCTGCAATGCAACCAGGACCCGGGGATACCTTGAATTCTGATTGATCTCCGTAGCTTTCCACGCTATAAGTAGCGGGTGTTGCCTTCTCTAGATCAACATGTGGGCTCATTTTTTAAGGAACGCCATGAGAAACATCGTGACCTTCGGTGAAATCATGATGCGCCTGAAGCCTCCCGGGCTTCAGCGCTTTGGGCAAGCAGGCAGTTTCGAGCTGAGTTTCGGGGGCGGCGAGGCAAATGTGGCGGCTTCGCTCGCCCAATTCGGCGTGCCCGCCGAATTCGTCACGCGTCTGCCTCAAAACGATCTTGGCGACGCCTGCCTCAACTTTCTCCGACATTACGGGATAGGCGTCCAGCACATCGTCCGCGGGGGCGACCGGCTCGGCATCTACTTCCTCGAAACCGGCGCCGCCCAACGCGGCAGCAAAGTCATCTACGACCGGGCCGGTTCGGCCATTGCGAGCATTCAGAAGGGGATGATCGACTGGAACACGGTTCTCGCCGATGCCGGGTGGTTCCATTTCACGGGGATTACGCCGGCCATCTCCGCTTCAGCGGCCGAGGTTTGCTTAGAAGCGGCCGGGACGGCCAAAGGCATGGGCCTTACGGTCTCCTGCGACCTCAATTACAGGGCAAAGCTCTGGCGCTGGGGCAAGCCTGCATCCGAGGTGATGCCCGAGTTGGTGCGCCAGTCCGAGGTGATCGTCGGCAACGAAGAAGACGCCGAGAAGGTGTTGGGCATTGCGGCCCCTGGCGTCGATATTACATCCGGCGATGTGCCGGCCGAGGCCTATGGCGAGGTTTGTGAGAAAATCGTTTCAGCGTTTCCAATGGTCAAGGTCGTGGCTATCACATTGCGGGGCTCGCATTCGGCAAGCCGCAACACCTGGACCGGGGTCCTTTACAAAGACGGCAAGGTTTACGCTGGTCCTGTCTTCGAGATCGACCCGATTGTGGACCGCATAGGTGGTGGAGACAGCTTTGTAGGCGGTCTTATCTATGGACTTCTCACCTATGGCGACGAGCAAACGGCGCTGAACTTCGCCGTGGCTGCGTCGTGCCTGAAGCATTCCATCCCGGGCGACTTCAATCTTGTACAGGTAAAGGAAGTAGAAAAGCTGCTCGAAGGCGACGCATCAGGCCGCGTCAGCCGCTGAGTTGCGCGTCGGCTGTCGTTCCACATACATGAAGCCTGCGGGGCCTGTTCCAAAGGGATACTCGAGGACCAGGCGGCGGCTTTTAAGCGGGTTCGTATTCTCGGCCTGAAAGCCCGAAGCGACCTGCCGATCGTGAAGGAGCCGGATTACAGGAGCGAAACGTGCAAACCGAGTGTTCACTGTATATGGAGCAATTGACAATCAGGGCGCATTGCGGGGTCCTATGCGCATAAGCAAGGATGAGTTGAAAAGGTTTGTTAGCTCCGTGAAGAAGCTCGTGGTCGAGACGGTCCGCGAGTTTGCAAAAGATGATTGCCACCGTATGGCCGCTGCGCTAGCCTATTACACGACATTCTCCCTTCCCGCTCTCCTGGTCGTCGTCATTATGGTGGCCGGTTCTGTCCTGGGCGCTGAGACAGCCGAAAAGGAATTGCGCCAGAGAATAGGCCGGATGCTGGGCGAGGAGGCTGCCGGCCAAATAGGGGCCATGATCCATAGCGCAACGGACTGGCGAGCCGGCGGGACGGGCGCTGCAATTATCGGCCTGGGGGCGCTGCTTTTTGGCGCTACACGCGCGTTCGCACAGTTACAGGTCGCCATGAACAGAATGTGGGGCGTTCGGCCCCGCCGCAGCATCAAGAACCTGCTGCGGAAACGCTTCATCAGTTTCTTGCTGGTGGTCGGCATCGGCTTGCTGTTGATGATCTCGCTGGTGCTGAATGCAGTCCTGACCGCCTTCACCCGTACCGCGGAAGGCTATCTGCCTGGATACGCCGGCGGCGTGTTGATGTCCGTCGTCGAGCAAACCCTGTCCTTTGTAGTGTTTCTGCTGTTTTTTGGCGGCCTGTTCAAAGTTCTTCCCGACGCCAACGTTCGCTGGCACGATGTGGCGCTTGGGGCCTTCGTTACCGCCGTGCTGTTCATTCTGGGAGAATCCGCCTTGGGCGTCTACTTGGCCCACAGCCCTCTTGCGAGCGCCTATGGCGCAGCGGGCGCCTTGGCGATTGTCCTGGTCTGGATCTATTACTCCTCGATGATTCTTTTCCTTGGGGCGGAGTTCACGCATGTGTGGACGCGGGACTTCGGCCGCGTTGTCCAACCCGCACGGGGCGCTGTGAAAATCCAAGGCGACCGCGGTATAGTTCAGGAACCAAGCAAAACTGGGGCGCCCGCCGCCACAAAGCAAGCAGGCAACGTCTCCAGCTCAGGCAATCCACAAAGGTCGGGTGATGAAGAAAAAAACGAGGCACGTTGATACGGGACCGGCCAAAGAGCGGCTCGCCTCGAAAGCGTTCGAAAACCTCAAGGAATCCATTCAATTCAGACTCCCTGAGCAGACCGACGCACCGGCCGAAACCCAGACTGAGCGTGAGGAAACAGACAATCCACCGTATCTGGTCGCCAGAACCCGAAAAGGGAACTGGCCGGTCGAGGTCGAGAAGCGCCCCAAAGGTAAGCACGCAACGGTCGTCAGAAACGTCGAGGGAGACGCGGACGCGCTGCTTAAGCAGTTGACCAAACGTTGCGCAGCCGGCGGCGCGGTTAAGGGCAGCGCCGTCGAGATCCAAGGGGACCATCGCAGGACGATCAGCCAGTTTCTTGACGAGCAATTGGGCGGCCCGTGTTCGGGTTGAGGAGATCACCGCGAAACTAAAAGGAGAAGCAAAAGCTATGAGTCTGACTGTGGGGATCGTAGGGACGGGTGCATTCGCGCAATCATTCATTCCGTTGTTCAAGGCGCATCCGCAGGTGCGGCATGTCGTGCTGTGCGATCATGTCCCGCAGAAACTCAAGGAAAACGCCGTAAAGCACGGCATTGACGATACGTCCCCGTCGTTGGACGCCATATGCGCCCGCGACGATGTGGACGCTCTGGCCATCCTTACTCAACACTGGATGCATGCCCCTCAGGCCGTGCAAGCACTGCGTGCCGGCAAACATGTCTGCACCGCGGTGCCACCGGCCCACTCAAGAAAGGACCTCGATACCCTTGTCAGAACCGTCAAGGAAACTGGCCTTACCTATATGCTCCTCGAAACAAGCACGTTCCGGACTGAGGTGATCTGGGCGCGCGAGCAATATCTCGAAGGCAAGTTTGGCCGCATCCTCTATGCGGAAGGCGAGTATCTCCACGACTGGCATCACGGCCTCGAGGATGTGTGGGCGTGGCGCTACGGTGCGGGATGGGAGGACAGGGCCGGGGCCGAAATGCCCTTCATATACCCGACGCATTCTATGAGCGGCATCATGAGCGTAACCGGCGCCCACGCGGTGGCCGTCAGCTCGATGGGCATCGCAATCGAGGGCGACCCCTACTACAACAAGAGCAGGCCCCACGGCAACGACATCGCCGACCAGACGGCCTTGCTCCGTATGAGCGACGGTTCAGTCGCCCGCATCTGCGAGTTCCGCCGCATCGGTCACCCTGGCTGCGAAGCCTTTAAGTACTTCGGCACGGAGGCGAGCATGGAACACCCCCCGTACCAGTGGGGCAACTTGAAGGGGCGCCGCACCATCGACTTCCCGTCCTACGACAGCCGAATCCCGCACGAGCTTGTCGAGCTGAACGTGCAAGATCATGGCGGGTCGCACCCGAGGCTGGTTCACGAGTTTGTCACCAGCATCCTCGATGGACGAATGCCTCTGCCTAACGTATGGGCGGCGGCCCGCTACAACATGCCGGGGTTTATCGCGATCGAATCGGCCCGCCAGGGCGGCGCGCTGCTCGAAGTGCCGGATCTCGGCGATCCGCCGGACTGATTCAGTCGCGGCGATCCATCAGCCGCAAGAGCTCCTCGACGGCCCCGGGGTCGTCCGGTTTCGTGTAGCGCAGTTCAGCATAGCGCAGATACCATGCCGCCGCTTCCTCCATGACAGGGACTGACTCACCCTCGGCGCGGACGCGGATCGCAAACCGGTGAAGGGTCTCAGCGGGCATCCTTTCGAGACCGTAACGCCGCGTGCGGCGATCCGCCTTTCGCAGGAGCCTGCGAAAGGCCCGCGATTCAGGATTGCTGTCAGGTTCGCGGCGTCGGCGTCTGCTGAGGGCGTAAAGAACCGCTGCAACCGTCCCCAGGGCCAGGATCGCCCGCCCAAGGACCGTGTCAAGGAGAAGGGAACGCGCCGCGCCAAACAACGCAGCAATCGATCGGCCCAGTCCCTGTTGCAGCACGGCTCGCGCTTTTTGCAGTTGCCATGCGATCAGGTCGGCGGCATAGCGAAGACGGGAGCGACCTTCCCCCGTTGGAATGCCCTGATCAGGGGTGGGATCAAGGCGCACCCATTCACGCCGGTCTTTGTCCCAAGCCTCGACCCAAGCGTGGGCATCCTTGTTCCGGGCAAGCCAATAGCCTCCAGCAAGACTCTTCTCGTCAACGACGAAACCCGTGATGTAACGCGCCGGTACGCCCGTAAGACGCAGCAGAATAGCCGCGCCGGAGGCGAACAGTTCGCAATGCCCAGCCAGTCTATCGAGCAGAAAATGGGCCAAGGGATCCGCCTGGAATGACATTTGCATGTCCAGCGAATAGGTGTAGTTGTTCTTGAAATGGCTGACTATGGCCGCCATTTTACTGCGGCTTGACGCCTTTCCCCGGGTCAATCGCCCTGCGAGTTCCTCGATGCGCGGGTCAAGCCCCGCCGGTATGTCCAGATACCGGGCAAGCTGTTCGCCGGACGGCTCGATAACCCGTGGCTTGGCCGCAGCAAACGCACGGTACATCATCTGTCGGCCGTTCGGCACGTCGCGCACAGAACCGTTCTCGTCGACGGTTATTCTGGTCGTCTGCGCTGCAAGCCAGGTAGATCCATAGGGAAGAAATACTGCATCGCCCATCTGCGCGGCCGGCCAGACATCGAACGGTTTCCACGGGCTGCCGCCATCATCTTGTATGGGAAACAGCTCGAGATCCCATCTGCTCGAGGGGAGTCCCGAAGGCGGGTCCTCCACTGCGGCAATATCCTGACCGGGCGCGGGCAGCAGCCACCCCCGTCCCGTATACCGTTCATAGGCCAAGGCCCGGAGATAGCCCGGCCGGCCATCGGACTCGACGCGAAGAACGACGCGTTCAGCGTCCTCGCGTCTCAGCCGCGACATATCGTCGAGCTGCGCCCTTGAACTGAAGCCTTGCGATTGCTCCATTTCGGCGTGGGACGCGAGGTTCATCACGAAACGGTCAAATGGATCCTGATACCAGTTAAGTAAAACAGAGAGTCCGACCCCGCCAAGGCACGCGAGCGCCAAGACGGCTGCGGATCCGGCATAGCGGCCGGCGTTTGAGCCCCGCAAGGGATTCAGCTCATCATAGTAGTGCAAGTAAAACAGAGCGAACAGAACGGCGAAGATTACTGCATACCACAGATATTCCCTATGGAAAGGCGCCGGAGCAAGGTAGTTGCCGGCGCACGCCATTGCTGCAGCCCCGAAAAGCGCGAAGGAATAGGTAGGGCGCGGGAGGACGGCGGAATTCCCGCTTGTCGTCACGAAAAACTGGACAACTTGCATCACCATCAGATACTGGGCGAAAGCGTGGGCAAGGGCGTAGTCGGCGGGCAGGGTGGCAAGCCGGCCGACGGTATCCACGGGCCAAATCCGCCACTTGAGGAGGAAAACGACGAGCAGTCCGAGGGCAAGCACCGCCCCTCTTGACCTGCGGAGGCGGAGATTGGGCTGGGTGGCGGCCCCAACCAGCGCGGCCATTGTCAACACCACAGGAAACGCATGGATCTCCGACAGGCGTGCAAGCGCGAGGCCCTCGACGGCGATCATGGCCCACCCTATCAAGCGCCGCGACTTCATAGCTCCCGTACCCCGTTCTCGACGTCCGCGAGACTCAGCCGGCGCATACGTTCCTCTTCACTGGGATCTGGAAACAAGGTGGGAGGACGATTGCGCACAAGATATACTTTCACAGCGCAGCCCGCCTCGACGGCCATCCGGACCAGCTCGCGACGGGACGCGTCCCAGTCCAGAAAAACGCACAGCACCGTCGAGATTCTGCTGAGTTCTTCGGCCAAAGCCGGCGTGAGCGTTGCCAAAGGATTGGTCCGGCATGCATCGACGCTTGCGAGCACTTCGAGAACGTTGTCGATATGCGCTTTGCTCCGCCCCGCCCGAAATCGGTAAAGCCGGGGGCCGGCCGCGAAGATGTCCACAATATACTCCTCGCGCGAAAGGGCGTCGGCGATAGTTGCGGTCAAGCTCACGGCCGCCTCGAGCTCGGGGAAACCCGTCGCATAGCTCCATCGCCGGGGTGCAATGTACGTATCGAGAACCAAGGCAAGGCGGCAGTAGTATTCCTCCTGATACTCGCGCATAACCGGTTTGCCCAGGCGCGCCCAAGCCCGGAAATCGATCCGCCGTGGCGAGTCGCCGGCATGGAATTCGCGGCTCCCGACATACTCGAGCGACTCGCCTACTCGGGATGTCAGCACGATGCCACCGGGTTGGTAGCGCGCGACATGGGGCACGCTCAACGATTCGGCGGACTGAAATCTCGGAAGAACCAGCAAAGACGGCGCTTTGAGCTGGGAGGCACCCGACCGGAGCAGGTTGAGGGGAAATGTCGAGAAGGCCTTAAGCGGCGGCAGTTCATACAGACCCCGTTTCCCGGGGACGAGGGTAACCGATGCTGCCACGGACGACCGCCGCGGCAGGGACGGCACATAGCTTCCGCGATGATCCTTTTTGAGCGATGGAGGCAGGGTCAGAAACGCCGCGGTCACGTCGTAGGCAGGCAATCGCCCGATATTGGTGAGCGTGACATGGGCCTGCAGCAACTGACCGGCGACGGCCTTGTCCGGCAACCGCCCAGTGATCGTGATCCGCGGCCGGAAGATCATCCCTGCAATGAGCGCGACGCAGCCCAGCATGAACAAGATGCAGAAGAGAAGATAGACAGGCGTCTCGAGAGAAGACATGCCGAGAGCGCCCACAAATACGCCCGCCATGACAAGATACTTGCCCGGTCGCGTGAATTTGAATTGCCAAATGTATTCGACAATGCGCAGACGCGGTTGCTTCTTGTGGATCATACCGGGACTGGGACTGTCTCCACGATGCCGGCGACGACTTGCCGCTTGTTCGTGCCGCCATAGGCGGCCTTCGAAGTCATGACGAGACGATGGGCCAATACCGGCACGGCAACGCGCTGCACGTCGTCAGGAAGCACATAGTCCCGGCCTGCAAGAAGAGCGGCGGCTTGCGCCGCACGAAACAGCATCAGGGCCCCGCGCGGGCTTGCGCCCAGCTTAAGACGTCCGTCGCTGCGGGTGTGGTTGACAATGTCCACGAGGTAGCGCGAGACGCTGCGTTCGACCGTCACGCGCGCCACGGCTTCTTGCGCCTCGAGCACGTCCACCCGCGACATCACGGGCCGTATGTCCTGTATGGGATGCCTGACCACTTGCGCGTAGAGAATGTCGACTTCGGTTTCAGGGTCCGGATAGCCGAGTTCAAGCCAGATGAGAAAACGGTCCAACTGCGCTTCGGGCAGAGGGTAGGTGCCGTGGAACTCGACGGGGTTCTCTGTCGCAATGACCAGGAAAGGCGCGGAAATCGTCCGCGTCATACCGTCAACCGTGACCTGCCCCTCGTTCATCGCCTCAAGCAACGCCGACTGCGTGCGAGGCGACGCCCGGTTGATCTCGTCGCCCAGAAGCACATTGCAGAAGACAGGCCCCGGATGAAACGTGAAGGACCCCTCGACCGGATTGTAAATGGAGGAGCCGAGAATGTCTGCGGGCAGCAGGTCGGGGGTGAACTGAACGCGGTTAAAGCTGGCGTCGATAGACTTCGCCAAGGCTCTTGCCAAAATGGTTTTTCCGACGCCGGGGACGTCTTCCATCAGGATCGAGCCCCCGGCAATCAGGGCAATAACCAGGGTTTCGATTGCCTCGTCTTTGCCCTGAATCACCCGGCGAAGGTTCTCCTGCAGCAGTTTCAGCTTAGTCTGCAGTTCGGTCTGCTCAGCTACGGCCATGTTGCTATCTGGTTCCCGCCGCATCGGCTGTTGCGTCTTCCACCCCTAAAGTATTCCCGACAACCAGCGCCAAACGCAAGCGATCCGCGGCATCTGCGGATTCTGCGGCAGGCGGTCACGCGTCGAGACAGTTGTAGTCGACCGTCTGGTATTCCCCGCCGTCCACAAAACGGGCAAGCATGAACAAGTAGTCGCTCAGCCGGTTTGCAAAGGCAAGCAGATGGGTCGCATCAAACTCAGGCACAGCCAGCTTCAACGCGACGAGCCTGCGCTCGAACCGCCGCGCGACCGTGCATGCCACATCCAGATGGGCCGCAACCGTGTTGGCTGCGGAAACAATGAACGCTCTGGGCAGCTTCACTTCTGCCTCGAGCCAGGCCTGCTCTGCTTCGAGCCGGGCCAGATGACGCGGGGCAACGTCCCCCTTGCGATACTGAGGGCGTTCGTTGCGCGGGTCGCTGATCTGGGCGCCCATGTGAAAACATACTTCCAAAAGCCATAGAAGAAAGTCGCTGGTGCGGGCCGTATCGCGGGCATCGGCATCGGGCATAAGCTGACGGCATAGCGCCAAATGAGCTCTTAGTTCGTCAAGGGTCCCGCCAGCCTCGACAATGGGGTGCGTCTTCCAATAGGTCCCGCCGTCGAGCCCGCGCGTTTCTCCTGCATCGCCGCGTTTGGTTGTGATCTGCGACTTCACCTCGAGTTACCTTACAGTTATGGAAACGGGACAGTGGTCAGAACCCATCACCTCGGAATGGATCTCCGCCCGCGCGATGCGCGGCAGGAAAGGCTTGTCCACCCAGAAGTAGTCCAACCTCCACCCGATATTCCGTGCGCGTGCATTTGTTCGGTATGACCACCATGTGTAGTGCCCCGGTTCCTTGGTGAAATGGCGGAATGTATCCACGTACCCGGCGCGCAGCAGCGTGTCCATCGCAGCCCGCTCCTCGGGGTAGAAGCCTGGGTTGTTCACGTTCGCCGCGGGCCGGGCCAGGTCAATTTCCTTGTGGGCAATATTGTAATCGCCGCAGAGCGCTACATGCTGGCCCCCGCGCCGCAAACGATTGCAGAACGTCCGAATCCCTGTGCAGAAAGCCAACTTGTAGTCAAGGCGCGCACGCTCCGGCTGGCTGTTAGGGAAATAGGCGTTCACGACGGTGAAGTCCTCGAGCGTAACCACCTGGACCCGGCCCTCGCGGTCGAAATCCTTTACGCCTATAGGCTGGATGTCCAGCGGCTCGTGGTTTCTCTTATAGTAAACAGCCACGCCGCTGTATCCGGGCTTTTCGGCAGGTTGCCACACGCTTGCGTAACCCTCGGGCTCTCGAACAGCAGGGTCAAGGTCTTCGGATTCGGCCTTCGTCTCCTGAATACAAACAAGGTCAGGCTGCTCCTGTGCGAGCCAGGTAAGAAAGCCGCTCTTTACGATGGCGCGCATACCATTGACGTTCCATGAATAGACGCGAACCATGGCGCCTCCTGTACTGTGCAAGTCTGCATGGCCGTGTTCAGAGAAGCTCTAGCATATGAGCAACAGGTTGTTCCTTGCAAACGTCCGGCGCATCGGTCGCCAACGGGAACCACCGGCATGAGGCCGGCGCCTTGCGAAAACCGTTCAGCCATTGCGTATCGGCCGGAGGCTTGCTAGACTGGAATTCCAAGCTGTTGCGGAGAAGGGAGGTTCCCATGAGTCTCAATGGAGTGCGTAGAGCCCATTTCGCGGGCATGTTTTACCCCGCGAATCCGGTGGAATTGCGAGACCGCGTCGAACATTTCATTGAAACATCGGGCGTGACGCCTTCACCCGAAACCGTTGTCGAGGTCGTTTGCCCCCACGCCGGTTATGAGTATTCCGGCCCCACGGCAGGGCACAGCTTTGCGCGCGTGCAAGGGAAAAAGCCAAAGCGGGTGATCCTGCTGGGCGGCTCCCATCATTACCGCATTCCTGGCGCTTCTCTTTATACGCGCGGCGCCTTCGAGTCCCCTTTGGGGACGTTTCCCATCGATGAAGACTTTGCTGCGAGCTTGGCAGAAGCTGTACGCTCGGTGTCTTCTGAACCCCACTTCGAGGAGCATTCGCTCGAGGTCATGTTGCCCTTCCTGGCCGTCTCCGTCGGGATTGTCCCTATCGTGCCTGTACTTTTCGGCGGCTTAGACCCCGAATGGCACGGCCAAGTCGGCAGTATGCTTGCCGGCAGAGCCGACAAGAGCGACCTGGTCGTAACCTCGACAGACCTGTCTCATTATATGCACGAGGATGAGGCGAACCGGATTGATAACTATTCCCTTAACGCGCTTCTGAGCAAGGACGAAACCCGCTTCGCCAAGGGGGTCCGGGCCGGAGAAGTCCAGATGTGCGGGGCGGCGGCCGTGCTGGCGGGCATGGCCTACTCGAAAGCCCAAGGCGCGGATGTGTGGTCCCTGTTAGACTACCGCACCAGCGCCGCCACCACCGGGGATTACAGCCGCGTGGTCGGTTACGCCGCCGTCTCCATGGAGCGCGCCGCGTGAGGGTCCGCGACGTATGCGCTGCTGTCGAGGACCTGGCGCCCCTTGATTTGGCCTACAGCTGGGACCACGCCGGCTTGAACATCGGCGACCCTGCGGCACCCGTCGAGCGCGTGTTGGTCGCATTGTCGGTTACGGAAGACGTCCTCGCGACAGCCCGCCGCAGAAAATCGCAGATGATCGTCTCCCACCATCCGATCATCTGGGATCCGCTCAAAGCGCTGCGGACCGACAATCCTGCAACGCGACTATGCATCGAACTGGCCCACGCAGGCATCGCATGTTACTCAGCGCATACGAACCTGGATATTTGCCCCGGCGGGCTGAACGAATTGTTGGCGAAACGTCTGGGACTCGTGGACAGCAAGCCGCTCCTGCAGGTCCCCCATGCGCGTCAAGTCAAGTTGGTCACGTTCGTGCCGGAAACGCACCTTGCCGAGGTGCGCCGCGCCGTATGCGGGGCAGGGGCCGGCGTTATTGGCGAGTACGTACAATGCTCTTTCAGCGCCCCCGGCGTAGGCACGTTCATGCCCGGCAACAAAACGCAACCATTCTCCGGCAGGCGGAGGAGGCTCAACGAGGCGCCGGAACGGCGTTTCGAGGTTCTCGCGCCTAAGGCGATCATCAACCAGATTGTCGCCGCACTGAAACAGGCTCATCCTTACGAAGAAGCTGCTTATGACCTCGTGAACCTCGAAAACACGGACCCCGCCGTAGCGCTGGGCCGCCGCGGAAACCTGCCCAACGCTGCAACGCTGGATGATTTCGCGCAGGACGTCCGCAGACGGTTGAGGCTGTCGCATGTCCGCGTTGTGGGGAAAGGCGACCGGCTCATTCGCACAGCAGCCGTTATCGGCGGTTCAGGAGGCGGGGATGTCGCCTCAATGCCTGGCGATGTTGATGTGCTCGTTACAGGGGACGTGGGCTATCACGACGCCCTGACTGCGGAGCAGCGCGGCCTCGCCTTGGTCGACGCCGGACATGCAGGCACGGAGCAGTTTGCCGTTCCGCTTCTCGCGGGCCATCTGCGCAAACACCTCAAGCAGGTGCGCGTGAGTACCTATGCGGAACCGGAGGTGTTCCGGGCGCTATCGGAATAATATGACCTTGATCCTTGAAACCCGTTCAACCGCCGAAACTGAGGCGCTCGCTCAACGGCTTGCTCAGCTTCTGCCCCGAGGCGCTGTAGTGGCCTTGCGCGGCGAACTGGCGAGCGGCAAGACTTGCTTTGTCCGAGGCATGGCCAGCCATCTCGCTCCCGGCGCCCTGGTGCATAGCCCGACTTTTACCCTCGTCAACGAGTATGGCTGCGAGGTGAAGTTGTTCCATCTGGACCTTTACCGGCTCAGCGGACTCGAGGAGATCGCCGATCTCGGTTACGAAGAACTGTTTGAGCCCAACGGCGTGTGTGTAATCGAGTGGGCGGAACGGGCTGAACGTCTCTTACCCGCGCGTCGTGTCGACGTGTTTCTTGAACATGCCGGCCCGGGAACGCGCCGGATCGCCTTTTACAATCACAACATTTTGCCTGAGAATTGGGAAGAATACCTGAGGAAAGCAACCAAATGAACAACGAGACGACCCGATATGCGGAATTGATCCGGGAGCACTTGTGCGCCGATTATCACGGCATGTTCCGGGAGGCTGAGCCCCCGTTCCCATATCCCTACCTTGTTCCCGGCAGCCAGAGCTACGCCTATTGCCTGTGGGACTGGGACTCGTGGCTGAGCAACGTGGCTCTTCGGCAGATCCTGGCTGAAAAGGGCGACCCAAAGGCCTACGAAGAAGCCCGGCTCTACGAACGAGGCTGCGTACTGAACTTTTTGTCGTGGTGCGGCGGCGACGGGTGGATCCCGATCGCCGTGTCTCGCGGCCAGCGGATCGAAGACATCCGCCCGGCAGACATCTTCTCGACCAACATGCACAAGCCCGTTCTCGCGCAACACGCCGCGTTTCTCGTGAAGCAGGACGGGGGCGACGCCGAATGGCTGCGCGAACGTTTTCAGTACCTTCAGGCTTTCCTGAATTGCTACAAAAACCATCACCGCCATCGCTGCGGCCTCTATTTCTGGCAGGACGACTACGCCATCGGCGTCGATACCGACCCCTGCACGTTCTACCGGCCGCGCCGCAGCTCGGCGTCGATCTATCTGAACTGTTTGATGGTCAAGGAACTCGAGGCGATGGTCTACCTCTGCAACCAGCTTGGTCTCGACGAGATAGGCGCAGCATATCGCAGAGACACAGATGAGGTCCGCGCGGCCATTCAGGAACACTGCTGGGACGAGCGCGACGGCTTTTTCTACAGCGCCGACCTGAACCTTCTGCCCATCGACGAAACGCATTGGCTGCACCGGAACATGCCGCGCCAGTATGACTGCCTCATCCAGCGAATCGGCGTATGGAGCGGCTTCCTTGCGCTATGGGCCGGCGTGGCCTCGCCGGAACAGGCCGCGCGCGTCGTCGAAAACCACTACCGGGATCCGCGGACATTCAACGCCCCCTATGGCGTCCGCACCTTGTCGAAAATGGAGAAGATGTACTCGCTCAAGGCATCGGGCAATCCGTCGAGTTGGAACGGCCCCGTTTGGGGCGTCGCCAACTACCTCACCTACCGCGGCTTGCTCCGCTACGGTTTCGAGGAAGACGCCCGCGATCTGGCCATGAAGACAGTGCGCCTGTTCGGCCACGATATCGAGCGTTTTGGGGCGCTCCACGAATATTACCAGCCGGAAAACGGCGAGCCCATCCTGAATCGAGGCTTCCAGAACTGGAATTATCTCGTACTCAATATGCTCACGCGGCTCGAAGGCAAGGCGCCCGTCACTGAGTTTTGATCCCGCGAATGGCCTTTCCCCGCGTAAGAAGCAACCGCCTTGAGACGGTCACACCGGCTCGAGAACATGCACCGAAAAGCCCGGCAACGTCAGGGTAAGCGTTCCGCCGGACACGACCGCCTCCTCGCCGCCGCCGACGGCGCGATATCGGACGCCGTCATGGCCGTCCAGGCCGTGCAAGGTGTAGGTCAAGGGGCCGCTCCATTCATTGACGACGATAAGCCACAGTTTCCCGTCCACATCTTTCGGCAGCACCTCGATCGAGCGATCAACCGACCCGTAAGTCTCGGCAAAGGTGCTTGTGATGCGGCTGGCTGAACGGTGCGCCGACAGAATGGACTGCAATTCGGAGAGCTCCTTCACAACAACCAGAAGGTCCTCCCAGAACTCCGAATCTTTGGATACATAGGCCGTGCCCCAATACAGGATGCCCCGGGCGCCATGAACAATGGCGTCATAGGCCATAAAGCGCGTCTCACTGCGGGTGGGCGGCCGAAGCTGCTCACGCTGCTCATCTTTGAGCCCCTGCATAATATCCGCCCAATTAAAGCCTTGAAGGACCATCCAGACCGGCTTACCAGGCGCCGCCTTCTGCATGCGGTCTGTGTAAGCGCCGACGCTTGTAAGGCTCTGATCGGCGATATCGCTGTGCGCGACAAGCGTGGATTGCGGCACGGGGTAAATGTCGCAGCCTACAGCATCGGCGGCAGCATTGAACGAGGCCAATTGAGCGATCTGATTGCGAGGGGCGTGGTTCATCCAAATGGGATGGGCCGGATCCTTCGACTTAAGAACCATATAGCCGTCGATGAAGCCCGCGCACATGCGGTCGGCTGCTGCCGGCGACTGCGTAAGGCCATAGTCCGGCCGGGGGGGCTCAAGACCGAGGCGTTTCCAGATCTCGTTGGCCAGGGTTTCCGCATCGACATAGGCGCCCTGCCGCCGCAACTCAGCAACGCGCTCTTGTTCGAGGCGAAGCTCCTCAGCAAGCGCCTGGTCCTCGAGCTTGTCAATATGCTCCTTCTGCAGGCGGGGTTCCTCGACGGCGCGCCACGTGCTCGGCCCATACCAGCAGTTCCAGAGCGCTTCGTCGGGCACCTCCCATATAACAAAAGCCGGGTGCTTGCCGTAGGTATCGACTAGGTCCTGAAGTTCATTTACGCGCGCCTCGTGGTTCTCGCTGAGGTCGATGCTATAGCCTGTATTGACCCAGGCCCACAGGCCAGCTTCATCCAGGCGGTCCAAAGCATCACGATCACTCGCGCGGACCAGGTTAAAACCCGCTTGCGCGGCCTGACGCAGCACCTCGTCTTCTTCCGGGGTCTCATAGAGACCCAGCAGAAAAACGCGCTCTCCATCCACAACAGTCATTCCGTCTGTTGCAATGGCGGCGTCCGCAGCAAGGGCTTTCCCGGCAGACCCCAACGAGGCAAGAAAGAACGCGGCGCATAAAACGATTCGAAGCATCTCAGTCCCCTTTCTATCTGCGGGATACCCCGCAGTCCCATACCTACTCACAGATCAATCCTAACAGAGGTCCGCAATCATGATGTCTCATGAGAACGCTCGAGCAGACTGAATCGCCCATCTTCCTGCAGATGGGCGCCTACCTGCGAAGGAGTGATTCGTGCAGCCTGAGCCAGTGCGTCTCTCGATCCTGTCAGATCGCCTAACTGAGCAAGAACAGCCGCATATTCATACAGCACTTCCGGATCGTGTGGGAACGCATTGCTCAAGCGTGCAAAACCCCTCACAAGAACGGTCAACTCATCCCGGGCCCACAGAGCGTCCGCCTTTTCCCGCAAATCATCCGACAAGCTGCTCTCCACAACTTGCTGATCGACAAGCTCCCGGAATTCCCCAGCCAGCCTGTGACACTCGAACTGCTTCTCAATACTGGATACGACATCTCCATCCTTCCCGTCAGTCAACCACAAATAAGAATCCAGATAGTTGAAGGCATCCTCAGATCGCCCCTCCCGCGCCTTGGCCCGCGCCATGGCGAGAAAAGGCCGTCCATCGTTGGGATTAACGAGGTTGGCAGCAATAGCCAACTGGATCGCCTCGCCAATGCTTTCTCTTTGCCTTGCGTTTCCAGACAAGGCAACTAGCAACGCCGACAAGGTCTCTTTCACGCCAGGGTCTGGCCTGGCTGCAGCGATCATCGCACGGCGAACCGTCTCCTCGCGGGGGATAGACTCGACCGGAGCCGGTCCCGGATAGTGCAGGAGAAGCGCCGACGGGTTCGCCCGGGCCAGGAGCCAAGGGATACTGACGCCTGCAAAACAGAGGGGACGCTGCTCGTGGTTTGCGCGGATCAGCGACCACAGGGCCAATTCGGCCGTCATCGTCTGGGCGTCGCTCGCATTGGCGTTGTGCTCGATCCACTTGCCGAAAAGTACGGGATGATCATGTTCCCACTGGTCCAGAACGGCCAGTGTCGGAAAGGGTGTATCCAATCCCCGTATCCATGGATACGCAAAGGACATGCGCTCCCGCTGCAGAGGCTCCGATAAGCCTGGATACACTATAACGGCAACGTCAGGCCGCACGCCATATCCATGCTGCGCGGCCATCACAAGCGACGCGACATGCGGTTCGGCGCTGACCAGAACCGCATCTTGAGGGCACTCCGAAAGCAGAGCGTGGACCATCTCGACGCCGAATCCATGATCCCTTTTGGGCGCGCCCAGCGATTCGTAATGAACTACTCCGACGCCCGCAACGGTCAAGGCCGCGGCAGCAAGCAGTGCATGACGCCGGGCTCTGAATAACAGCCCCACAGCCGCGGCAAGACCCCACGCTGCGAAAACGCACGCAATACCGACCGCGAACAGCCATGGCGCTGCTTGGTCATGGAGTTCTGCAGTCGACAGCCGCGGATTCGTCAAGGAGATCAGCAAAGGACCCATCATGAGATAGAAGCCGACCATCATAAGGGCCGGATGCCGCGTTGGCGCATGGAACATGAACACAACGGCGATTGCAGCGGCCAATAAGAGCGGCCATCCGAGTTGCTGCAAGAGGGCCTCATGGAAAGCCGTTCCCGGCAAGACCGGGTTGAACATCGGATAGGCAGTGTAAAGCGCATGGGACAGAAAGTCACGGAGCGATTCCTGGCGCGCCAAGGCCGATATCAAGGGAAGGGATGCGGTCAGCAAAAACACGCCCAAAACACATAAGACGCATGGAAAACCGAAAGGCCTCTCCCTCGAAGCCAAGACGGCGACAAGAACGACCATAACGATCAAAAGGCTGAAAGAAGGGTGATTGGCCGCTGCAAGCCCTGCGGCGCCGGCCGCTGTCAGGACCATCGCCAAAGACCCCTCGGGACGGGCAAATGACAGGGCGGCCGCCAGCGAAATAAGCCCCAAGAATACCGTCAGGGTGGTGGGACCTGCCGCTGTTGCCGCTTCACACATCATCGGACTTGTGCAGAACAACATCGCGGCCGCTATCCCGCAAATGACCGCCATCGGTCGAGGAAAGAGTTTCTTGGCGACTGCAGCGGCTACGAAGGCAATGACGCCGCACGCCAGTGCACCAAAGCCCATAGATGCCAAGTTGAGGTCGAAGGGCCCATTCCTTCCCGGAAAAAGGATGACTATGCGAGCGAGGAGAGACGTCAACACAGGCAGCGTCTGAGGTGCTTTTTCATTAAGGAGCGGACCCTGCCAAGGCGTAAATGCGAGGCCCGGGCTTAGCTGAAAGGAGAGCCAGCCGAAGGCAAGGGCAAAACCTACCAGGGCGGCCGGCAGCTCGGTCTTGAGGGCTGAAGGTTCTCGATGGCGGCCAGTATCAGGCCGGCTGTCTGATTCCATGTCGTCTCCTGAGCGCGTCGCCTGGCATTCCCGGCAAGGCGCGTGCGAAGAGTGCTGTCCTCGATAAGCAGATGCAAGCAGTCCGCGAGTTCACGTGGACAGTCTGGAGTAACCAACAGCCCCGTCTCGCCGTGTTCAACGAACTCGCGGCCTTCCGCCGTGGCTGGACATATCACAGGCAGCCCGGAAGCGCCTGCCTCCAAGGCGGACCACTCGCTGCCCACGCCGCAGTAGACTATCCATGCGCCGCCCCACGCGGATCCCTCTTGGTCACAGTCGTGCGGCCATTTCACGACCCCCGCTCTCCTGCCGCGCCGCACGACTGTGACCAAGAGGGATCCGCGT
>CAZBQH010000263.1:0-14181 GCA_964493915.1 uncultured Nitrospiraceae bacterium | reverse complement strand
GCGCTTCCCGCGCAGTTACTGTACGGCGCCGCAATGCAGTCCTTCACGGTCGTCTCTATTCTGCGGGCGTTATCCGCATAATACCGGCGTTATGGGGCTTTGCCACGCCGATTTCGCCTGGGATCTGCATCCAGAAGAACGTCATCTGGGTCAGATTCTCAAAGATGCCGGTTACAACACGCGTGCGGTAGGCATCATCCACGAAACACGGTCGGGCGCGCAGCGCTGCGGCTACGAAACCCATAGCCCTCGGCCTTGGGCAGTCGAAGCGACCAACGAGGCCATCGCGGAGCTGGGCCGGCTCGCCGAGAATCAGGACCAGCCTTTCTACATGTCTGTTGGCTTTATTGAACCCCATCGGTTGCCTTCGAAGAAGCATCCTACGGCCGACATGGGCTTTCTGGGAGACGATCTCGAGCCTGACACGACCTTGGGGGTCGAAATCCCGCCCTATGTGCGCGACGATGATGGAGCCCGCACCGAGGTGGCGGAGTTGCAGGGCGCGGTGCACCATGTGGACACCCAGGCGGGGCGGCTGTTCGACGCCGTCAAAGACCTGGGCCTCGAGGAGAATACGCTGGTAATTTTCACGGCGGATCATGGGGTGGCGCTGCCGCGCGCGAAATGCTCGCTCTACGACCCGGGCCTGCAAGTCCCGTTCATTTTGCGCTTGCCTTCGCGCGAGGGGTGGCATGGCGGCATCACCCATGACTCCATGATCTCGAATGTTGATTACTTGCCAACGTTGCTCGACTTGGTCGGGATCTCCGTGCCGCAAAATGTCCAGGGCCGGTCTTTTGCGCCCTTGCTGGACGGCGGCGACTACACGCCCCGCGACGCCGTGTTTGGCGAGATTACGTACCATGACTATTACGACCCGCGACGCTGCATCCGGACAGATACGCACAAGCTGATTGTCAATTTCAGTGCGGCGCCGGCCTTCATGGATCCAACGCAGTCGTGGCGTCCCCGCTCGATCACGGTTGAGCCGGCCAATCCGGCTCTCGTGTACCACCCTCTCGTCGAGTTGTACGATCTGCGCGAGGACCCCTGGGAGCAGAAGAACCTGAGTGAAGATCCTGCACACGCCCCCGTCCGCGACGAACTCTTGCGGCGTCTTCACGCACATCTGTCCGATACGCAGGATCCGCTGCTCGAGGGCGCCGTGACGTCGCCCATGCACATGCGGGCTGTCGAGGCGTTGTCGCTGGAACACGCGTGAGACCGAGGCTGGGGACCTTGTCCCGGAGGGTGTGCGGCGCGGAAAGGAAATCCTTCGCCTCGTCCGCAGCAACGCAGACGGGGGTTCACCATGAATCCTGCAAGTTGCCGGAACCCGGGACGGACAGCCTTACTTGCCTGCGTTTGCGCCGGCATCCTTGACGACGACCACAGCGTCATCCGTAAACGAAGGCAGCTCGATGCGCAGCAGATTCCCGTCCCGTTTGTATTCCGCCGGTGCGGAATCGCCCGTCTGCGGATTGAAATAGGCAACGGACGGCGCATCAAAGGGACAACGCAGCACGAGGGAGGATGCTGGGTACGCGTTGTTCCAGGTATGGGAACCGCACTCGAGGTACACGGCCATTAGACTGGGCGAGGTCAACGCATAGGCATGGGGCGTCACGGCGCTCACAATATGCTTGTTTTGGGCGTCGGGCTCGAGGACGGGCCAGTAAGGGCGTATCTCCTTCCAGAACGCGCGGAGGGCGCGGGCGTATGCGGGCCAGTGCGCCATGTCAAGGTAGTCGGCGTCTTGCACTTCCGACTTCCAATAGGCGCCTACGGACTGCACGCCGGCAAACAGACTGCGGTAGCATAGGGTGCGATAACGGGTCTGATGCTCGGGGCCGCTCTGCTCGGTGCCGGTAAACATATAGTCCTGGCTCCGGTTGCGTCCGTCGCTCGAGCGGACTGTCACAGCGGGCATATGGAATGCGGCTATGGCGCTGAGCGCGTGGTCTCTGCTCTGCAATTCATTGAGAATCACGATGTCGAAATGTTCCTTGTAGCGTCCAAAAAGCTCCGGTTTATAGTGGTGCTCCGAATCCACGCCGACGATAAAGGACCAGTCCTTCTCCTTTTCCCATGTGCGAATCCATTCGGTTACTTCAGTAGCCCACTCGAGCGTGCCCATCGTGTTCCCGAGCTCGTTAATAACATCGATGAAGACATTGCCCCGGCCTTTCATAGCGTCCAGTACGCGGGTGACCCACTTCCGCTGATGAGCGCGGGCAGGGGTTCCGGCAGGCGCATCGATATAGTCCTCTCCTCGTGACAGGGAGCGAGTCCATTCATTGATGTTGTTGGCCGGATTCAGATAGTTGGCGTTCCAGCGCGCGTCGCCGCCCTTGAAAAAGCAAATCTGCCAGAGTTGCAGGTGCAGGATGATGTCATATCGCTCAAGCGCCGCCGCGACTTCGCCCAGATGGGCGAAATATTCGTCATTGAAAGCATCCACATCCCATTTTTCTCCTTGCTTCTGGAAGGGGTCGAGGCCGGGCGTCCCATAGACCTCGAGAGGAACAGAGGCGGGATAGGCGCGAATAAGGTTCATCCCGTTTTCATGCTGCCACTTTGCCCAGCGTTCGACATCGGCAGCGCCGCTTATGATGCGCATCTCGTCGCCGAGACCGAAGGCGAACAGAGGTTTGCCGTTGTAGGTCAGATAAGCCTTGCCGACCTTCGAGGTTGCAATGGCAAGCCCCGTTTCCCCCGGCGTCTCCGCAGCGGATCTTAGTGCCCCTGCAAGGACAACAGCCGACACGACAACAATGAGAATCTTGACGTTCATGGGAACCTCCTCCGGCGTCGCCCGTCACATTTTGGGAGAGCTTCGCCGTTATAGTTGCAGAACGTGTTTTCCACACTGTCCAAGTTTCTCCATCTAGTCTATTGATTCACGGATCGGTACGTCAAGCCCGGCAATACAAGCAAGACGTCTCGTTGAGCCGGAGAAGAAGCATTCCCATGCGGTCTTGCAGCGTGAAACACAGACCGTCGTCCCCCCCGATTTTGCTGCTGTTCACGCTCCGTCCACGGATGGATCTAGCGGTCCAGGAGCTCAATATAGCGCCCGTAGCGGTCCTGCCAGTAGGCATGTCCAGACGGGACGTACTCGCGGATTGCCGAGGTGCGCCGAACCGTTTGACGAATGGTTGCCGCCTGGTCGAGCAATCCTGTGGCGAATGTCTGCACGAGCAGGTTTCCCACCGCAGTGGCGTCGGCGGGTCCTGCGGCGACAGGTCTGCCCGTCGCATCCGCTGTCATCTGACATAGGAGGGCGTTGCGGGCGCCTCCGCCTACCACATGGATGACCGCAACCTTCCGGCTGGTCGCCCTCTCGAGGACCTCGATGCCGTGCCGGTAGGAAAGGGCCAAGCTTTCGAAGATGCAGCGGACCGTTGCGGGAACGCTGTCCGGAACGGGTTGGCCCGTGCGGCGGCAGTAATTGGCGACAGCTTGCGCCATGTCGGCCGGAGCGAGAAACGAAGGGTCGTCGGCATGGACAAGGGGTCCGCCCTCCGGTGCTTGCTGCGCCATCGAGGCGAGCTGCTCGTAGCCATATGTCTCTCCGGTGCGCTGCCAAGCCGCCCGAGTCTGCTGAAGAAGCCAGAGTCCCATGATGTTGCGGCAGAGCATGAGGCCGTCGCTGGTCTGTTCATTCGAGAGGCGCGAGGAAAAGGCTTCCTCTGTCGTGCAAGGCGCGTCGATGGGCACGCCGAGGATAGACCATGTGCCCGAGCTGAGAAAGGCCCAGTCGTCGCGGCCTATGGCGGGGGCGGCCGCAGCGGCGCTGGCCGTGTCGTGCGTGCAGGGCGCAATCACGGGTGCATGCCGCAGTCCCGTAGCGGCTTTTACCCCTTCGGATAGTTCCCCGAGCATGGTTCCGGGGCGGACCAAGTCTGGAAACAGCTCGCGCGGAATGTTGAAACGGGAGAGGATTTCGTCGCTCCACGTCTGAGCGCGCACGTCGTATAACTGCGACATCCCTGCCGCGGTATGCTCACAGTGGAGGGCGCCACAGAGGAAATAGGTGAACAGGCCGGGCATCATCAAGAGGCGCGCGGCGCGTTCAAGGACGGCCGGCCGTTGCTGCTGCAGGGCCAGGAGTTGGCACAGCGTCTGGATTGCGATCAGCTCCATGCCCGTTACTTGGAAGAGCTCCCGCGCGCTGAACCGTTTCAAGGCCAGTGCGTCCATGCCCTGCGTGCGCCGGTCGCGGTAGCATGCAGGATTCTCAAGTAACATACCGTATTCGTCGAGGAGGCCGAAGTCGACAGCCCACGTGTCGATACCGATGCCGTCAAGTGTATCGCCGTAGCGGGAGACATACGCGCGCAAGGACTCAATCATCTCGCTGTAGAGCCGGAGGACGTCCCAATACAGCGCGCCGCGAACGTCGACCGGTCCGTTGGGCCAGCGGTGAATCTCTTCGAGGTCGAGTTGTTCTCCCCGGAGCGTCCCCACAATGGCGCGCCCGCTTTCCGCGCCCAGATCAAACGCCAGAAACCGTTTCTCGGACATCGCAGACCCTTCCCTTGACGGGAAAGGCTAGCAGACGAAGGAACCTAACGCAACGATGTACGACGTATCCTAGAAAACGCGGCAGAACACCCGTCTATGGTGAAGTCCATCCCGCGCGCTTCTGCTTGCAAGAACACGTGCATGTTGGATACTTTAGTCTTGGCGGCAAAAGTGGAGGATCGTCTGATGAAGGCTCATTATCGCCTCTTGGTGCTGGGTTCTGCTGCGATTCTGCTATATGTGGCGGCACAAGCCTGGGGAGCGGCGGTTGCCTGGCAGCCCCCAGCGCCGTTGCACGACGATGCGGCGTCCGACGCTTTTGAGGACGGCCGGCCCCACGTAGTTGCCAGCGCGACCGGCGCCTGGTTGGCGGTGTGGGTCCGCAGCCAACTGTCGCCGACCGAGGAATCGGGCATTCTGGCGGGGCGCTGGTCGAGCGAAGATGAAACGTGGAACGTCGAGACGTTGTTCTGGAGCACTGAATCGGACGACGAGGGCGTCCTCGGTCCACCCCGAGCGGCCACCGATGGCCAAGGCGCGTGGATCGTCGTGTGGCAGTCGGCCGACACCCTGAACGAGACGATCGGTTCCGATCACGACATCGTTTACGTCGTCTCGACGGATGACGGCCTTGCCTGGTCGGAACCGGCTGCGCTCAACTGGGCGGCCCCTTTTGATATCGGCTGGGACAACATCCCGGATATTGCCGCCGACGGCGCAGGGACCTGGGTGGCTACATGGTCGTCCTTGGGCAGGGGCGTTGTCGCGGCACGCTCGGTCAACAACGGCGCTACCTGGTCGCGGCCGACGGAGTTTGGCCTGTCGAGCAGCGCCCGCAAGTGCCCCCGCATCGCGTCCGACGGAGGAGACGTCTGGATTATAGCGTATGCAACGAATGCGACGCTTGACGATACCATCGGCAGCGATTCCGACATTGTCTATCTGCGCTCGCTTGACGACGGGCTTACGTGGTCGCCTATAGGCCCCTTGAACACCAATGCCGCAACAGATACGGGAGAGGATGGAGGCGGCTTATGCGAGGGGCTTGCCCTTGCGTCGGACGGCGTGAGTTGGCTGGCCGTCTGGCCCTCGAACGAGGACCTGGACGGCGCCGGCACGGACTATGATCTTTTCTGCGCCCGTTCACTGGACAATGGCTTGACGTGGCAACCGCCGATCCTGCTGAACAGCTACGCGGCCCAGGACGGCCCCGCAGACAGCGACTGCCGTTGGGGCCCGCCCCAGCTTGCGTCCGACGGCACCGGCGGTTGGATGGCTGCATGGCCCCTCGAGGGCACCTTAGGAGGCGCCCTCGTCCAATCCAGGACGGTAATGGCCGCCGCCTCGGAAGATGGGGGGCTTACCTGGGGAGAGGCTGCCCCTGTTGACGCAAACGCCTACATCGCCGATGACGGCGAAGCGTCGTGGTGCAGCATTGCGACGGATTCCAACTATCTATGGAGGGTCGTTTGGGAAAGCACGGACACCCTGGACGGCTTAATTGGCGAGGACCTGGACATCCTCGTTGCTGAGACGCTCTATCCCCCGATAACGTTGACCGTCTCGCCGCTGGCGCGTTATGTACCCCCTCCGGCCGGCCAAACCAGTTTCGACGTAAGCGCGGGCGGGCTCGAGCTGCCATGGCATGCTGAACTGACGTCAGGCGCGGATTGGCTCACGCTGTTGACGACGGACGGGCAGACCCCGGGCACGATCACGCTCAGCTTCCTGCCGAATACGGGCATGGCTGAGCGCATCGGCGTCCTCGAGGTTTCTATGGACCTGGCCGAGAACAGCCCCGTCGAGGTCCAGGTTGTTCAGGACGGGAATTCGCCGCGCACCGACATCAACCGCGACGGCACGGTCAACGCCATCGACGTGCAGCTTGTCATCAACGCAGCGTTGGGCCTTGACATCGGCAGGTACAAGGCGGATGTAAACCAAGACAACGGGGTGAACGCATTGGATGTTCAACAGGTAATCAACGCGGCTCTGGGCCTTTAGACACGCCGCACCGCTTCCTCGCAGTACACACGCAGCCGCTCGAGATAGTGCCGGTAGGCGTCGAACGACACAGCCGGGTGAACGCTATGGTCGAAGCTTGGGATGTAGCCCCCTGTAGGCCCCACCTTGCCAACCTTTTCCGCCAACTCGCGCTCGATGTGTTCGCCGCCCAAGGCGATCGTCTGTTTGTTGATGCCTCCAACCATCTGGAGACGCGGATACTGTTCCCGCAACGAAACAGGCTCGCAGTGCGCGTTGTTCTCAAGGGGAAGCACACCGGTCAGGCCGGCCTCAAGATAAAGGGGGATCAAGGAACGGATGTCCCCGTCGGAGTCAATGATGCGGGCCGGAACGCCGTGGGCTTGCAGGAAATCCATTACTTTCTTATAGCGGGGGACCATTAGTTCTGACACCAGTGCGGGCGAGATCATGGGGCCCGTCTTGAACGCCATGTCCTCACCGAGTTGCACCATGTCCACATCAACCTCGGACAGCGCCTTTTCCCAGTAGCGGATGAGGAAATCCGTGTGGAATTCCATCATCTCTGCGACCCATTCCGGCTGTTCCAGAAAGGCCACGGACATGCTGTTGAAGTCCATGAAATCGCGCAAAAACGCCAGCAGACCCCGGCACACCAGTCCCACAGGATAGTCCCGGTTGCGTAGACTTGCCGCAAGCTTGTCCCAATGCGGGGGGTACCGTTCGGGAGAGGTCGGATCAAGGCGTTCCTTCAATTCGAGGAAGTCTTCGCGCGTCTTGATGGGGAAATCGATGTAGTGGGGCATGGCCGAGCCATATTTGAACTCGCGCTTGGTTACGCCGACTACATCGCGCACAACGCGCGTCTTCTCATCCTCTTCGAGGACCAAGACCTCGAACGGCGGGATGAAGTTAAAGTCAACCGGCAACCACTCGAAGCGGTCGTAGCCGAAGTAGGCAACGGGCTCGGCGTCAGCGGGCATGCCCTCGTCTTTCCACCGGTCGAGCGTTTCGGGCCAGTAGAACATAAACTCCATGAAAGGAAGCCGATCCGGTTTTTCGAATCGCATCACCGCGTTGAAACGTTCTCTTGCGTTCATATCCCGAGCCTTATTGTGCCGGCCGCTCCTGCAAAGTCCTGATCCGCCCTGACGGCGCGCCGCGCCTCTGGGCTGCAGCCGTTCGATGCCGTCTTTTCTGCATGAAACATGGCTGTGACGCAGTGCGCAACATCCCGTCTTTGCACTAGTTCTTGACTTCCGCGATTAGACGTTCTGCGTTGCCGCTGAAAAAGCGCTCGACAAATCCGTCGCTTTTTCCGAGCTGAGTTACGGCCTTTTTTACGGCGCGCAGCTCTTCATAAAGGAAGGATGTAAAGACAAGCTTGCCGTGGTCGTCAGAGATAGACAGCTCCCACGGCGCCGGGGTAACATAGGTGTACTGGTTGTTGATCTCGACCGACTTGCCGGGCGCAAACGCGATAGGCGCGTCGCTGCCGTAGAGCAGCCGCTCTTCCGGCAGCACGTCAAAAGCGTACGCGAGGACTTCCCAGTGGTTCAGCATGGCAATGTCGTAATACAGATTGGGCAGTTCCTTGAACCGGTCAAGGTTGCCCACAATGTTCTTGAGGTAGTAGGCGCGTCCGATGTGGGCAAGGACGACGCGTGCATTCGGGTAGCGTTCGCACAGCTCGACGACCTGGCGCTGATTCAACGGGTCGGCTAAGCGCGCCTTGCGCGGGATGTGCAGCATCACCATGCGGCCCAGCTCGTTAATGACCTCCATAGCCCATGCGGGCAGCATCTCGGGCACCGTTGCATCGTTCACATCCGGTTTGCGCGCGTAGCCTGGATAGGGTTTCACGCCGATGAATCCGCGGCTTGACAGGTCATGATGAAGGAGTTCCGGCGTATCCTCGAAGGGATCGATAAGCCGAAGCGGGAAAAAACTCCGGCCGTCGCAAGCGGCGGCCACGTAATCGTCGTTGCGCCGTTGATTGTAGCCCACATGGGGCATTCCGAAGCAGACTGCTTTGCATGCGCGCCCCGGCAGGATGTCGGCCAGGTCGGCCTTGAGTTCCTCGATGGCGTAATGGCGGATGGGTTGTCCGCCGCACGAGTAAATGCCGTCGCCAGGTACCACGCCTTCAGACCAAAGGTGCGTGTGCACATCGCAGATGCGGTCAGGCAGAAATCCGTCCAGCTCTTCCTCGAATATGGTCCTGTTGCGTTCTTGTTTGGTCGTTTCTTGCCACATTCAATAATCTTCCCAGTTCCGTTACTGCAGCAATGTTAGCGTAAGCCCGGCAAACTCAGCAAATGCCTCGAGGGCGTCGCCCTGATCGCCCGCCACCAAGGCGCTGTGATGTGTTCCGCCGCTGTTTGAGTAGTCCTCAAGGAAGTCTGCAACGTCCGGCCACTCGGGTGCGAACCAACCGCGGATTGCATCGCCCAGCGCAGGATTCTCAGGACCGCCCACAAGCGCGCCCGGGGCAACGATCAAGCCGAAGCGGTCGTCCGGACCCGGGGCCAGATTGACCAGCGCCGCGGGGCTGGGCGCCAGCGAACCAGCCAATACGGCCGGATTCAGCGCGTCGGTCCACGGGAAATCCTTTTCGATCATGCGCACAGGCTGGAGCGCGAGCTCCGGGTTCACCTCGCCCATATGAGACAGGAAAAGCCGGTCGCCTTTCCAGTCGGGACAGAAGAGCTCCGTGAAGGTAGTCCGTCCGAAGGACGCGGCCAATGCGCCCACCAAGGCAGCGGTAAGGGTGTCGCCCTCGCCGGCGTAGCCGACGCCGCGGGCCATCGCTTTGGACGCCTCAAGAAATGGGACGGTCCTGATAGGCTCCTCACTGGACGTGAAGGCCAGAAAGTTCATCGAGAAGGCCGTATAGGCGCCTTGTTCGAGCACCCGCCGCAATGCAAGGCCCGCACGCACCGAGCGACGGTGAACCTCGTTGTCTAAGTCGAGCGTGAAGGACTCCGCGTCGGCGGCCATCTCAGCCGCCACATCCGCATCGGCGACAGCCGCGCCCTCTTTTGCAAGATCCTTGGCCGTTGCGTTGGCAACCGTGATCCCAAGTTGCTCGTACAGGACCGCATCATCGACCGCGAAATCTCCCATGCCGCGGAAAGACTCCCCGATGCGCAAGACGCGGGCCGACTTGAACAGGCGCGCGGCCTGTGCAGCCCGCGCCATGCCGGCGGCCCGGTCGAGCACGTCCGAGACGGTTGCATGACCCGCAACGATTCTGTAGGAGCGCTTCTTGCGCCGCAACACGGACGCCAAGTCCTGCACGCCGTGAATGCCGTGATTGTAAAGGATCCGATCCGGGTCTACGTCGGGTCCGAATGCATAGTCCATCGTGGTGTCGAGCAGCAGCAGCGGCCGCTGCGAGCGGATGAGGGCGCCGGCGGTTTCGAGCGAGGGCGAATAAGCCAAGTGCAACACGATGATCAGGTCCACATCATCCTGGTCGAACAGGTCGAGCGCTTGGTCCACCTCAGGCCGAAGCCGGCAGACTTCGCCTCGCGTTACCTCGACGCCTTTCGATTGAAGCCCTGTCGCCACTTGATCGAGAAAAGGCGTCAGCTTTGCACGCATCTCAGGAAGGCGGTTGTCGTAGAGCTCGAGGTACAGCGGCAACAGACCCGCTCGCGGCGCATTAGCCATGGCAAACTCCTTTCATTCACAGTGCAAACGGCCGGCCTTGAAACTGACCGCCGTATAAACGCTCGAAGACCGAGACATAGTCGTTGCAGGCGCGTTTGATCGCGTGTATCGCAGCCGGTTCCGCCGTCTCGACCCGCTGGAGCGGCGTCTTGACAGCGTCTGGTCCGAAGGCGTAAAGAGCGCCCTGCGCCGTGGCGGAGCCCGCCCGCTCTTCGCAAAAGACCGGCAGCGGGGCAAAGAGGGCGGCGATCAATTGGGCAAAGTACCAGCCCTTGGCAGCGCCGCCGCTGAGCACTAAGCAGTCCAGATGACCTGAGTCGGCTATCTGGCCCAGGACGCGCCTCAGTTCAAAGGTCATGCCCGCTGCAACCGCGCGAAGCAGGTCCGAGCGGTCTGTCCGCGTATTCATGCCGATGTAGACGCCGCCGCCAACTCGGTCCGGCAACAAAGGATTGGGCTGCGTAAACCAGGGGATGGCGACAAGGCCCTCGAGCGGGAGCAGCCGTTCCTGGAAGAAGGCGGCAGCGCGCGCTAAGGCTTGCCCCGAAGAAGACCCTATGAACTCGCGCAAGGCCCAGTCCCAGCCCGCGTTCCCCGTCAGCAGCGGCTGTACAATCAGAAGACCCTCGCCGCCGGGCGCACTCACGGCAAGCTGAAAAGGCGACCCCGTCCAGTTGCCTATGGGCAGGGTGAAATTGCCCACCCACGCCGTCCCCAGAGAACACTGAAGCGGTTTCCGGCCCTCCCCTGCGGCGGCAAGATAACCGGCCTCCTGGTCAAAGTACGGGCCCGCCACCGGAATGCCCTCCGGAAGGCCGTAGCGTTCAGCCGCCGCCTTCGACAGCGGGACCGTCGTGTGTCCGTCGCGGATGGGCGCGAACAGAGAAGGAGGCAGGTCCGCGAGCTCGAGAAGCGCAGCCGGCACTTGCTGTTCGATCCCGTTGTAGCCCGTTACCTGGATGGCGTGGCCGGTATCTTGCCGCCAGACGCCGGTAAGGTGGAAATAAAGGAACTCGCCGGCGCCGGCGTGGATGATTTCCGGCGTGAAAAGCTCCGGCCGGGTCTCGCGCAGCCAGAGCAGACGCGCCAAGCCGGCTGGTGCGAATACGCGAAGCGTATGCTGCTGCCAGAAAGAGGGCGGCTGCATCTCCTGAAGACGCTCTGCGTAGCCCATGGCCCGCGTATCGTTCCACAGAATCATCGAGGTGCGCGGAGCGCCCGTGTCGCGCTTGACCAGGATGGTGCTGCCGGCCTGGCTGGCAAGACCCATTCCCTCGACGGCTCTCCAACGATCCCCTGTCTGCTTGCGGAGTTCCGCGAGACATTTTGCCAAGCGGCGCAACAACAGGGGGGGCGATTGCTCGAAACCGCCTCCCTGGAAAGTCTTGATCTCGAGGCGCGCCGACGCCTCTGCAACGACGCTGCCGGTTGCCCGATCAAAAGCGCATACCTTTAACACCGTTGTGCCGGCGTCGATGCCAATCAGCAGCGCGTGGCCCATGGTCTCCCTGTTGTCCGGATAATCCGGCCCGGCGCGTGAGTCAGCAGCGCCGATCTGTTCCCCCGATCATTCTTGAGGAAGGGTACTCAGGATTTGCCCGGAGTTCAAGTTACAGTAGAACAGACAATCTGTGTGAAACAAACATACACCAGAGCGGAGACCCGTTCTTCAGTCGGCGCCGGGGCGAGTTTGCAGCCATGGCCCTCATGTTCTAGGCTAAACGGACGCGGCAGCCCCACGGCAGTGCAGGTCCCCCTGGAAAAGCGGCGCCGCCGCCGCTAAGATCAGCTTTTTCTACTTTGCCCAGCGTACTTGTGTCCAGGGCATTGTCCCCGCCCCTCCGAAGGGCATATCGCGCAACACTGCCGCGATAGGGGCCGCGACAAGCGACATGGACAACAGGTTTGCCAATGGAGGTTCAATGAACAGCTCTGACACGGAAGAAGCGGTTGCACGCTACATCCAGCAAGATGCCTTTGCGGCCCACCTTGGGATCGCGATCGAGGTAGTCGGACCAGGTCACGGGAGGGCGGTGCTCACGGTGACGGAAGAAATGACCAACTCGCACCAAACCACCCACGGCAGCGTCCTCTTCGCCTTGGGCGATATGGCCTTCGCAGCGGCAAGCAACTCCCACGGCCTCCTCGCCGTAGCGCTCAACGTCTCGATCAGTTTTCTCAAGGCCACGCGACCCGGTGACCGTCTCATCGCAGACGCGACAGAGATCCACTTGGGCGGGCGTACGGGCCTGTATGAAGTCGTCATCCGCAACGCTGGAACGGGTGAAGTGGTGGCGACAAGCCAGAACCTTGCCTACCGCAAAAACGAGCGGATCGTGCCCGAGACGGAGCAAAACGAGCGGAATAAGGCGTGATTCGTACAAGTTATCCGCGTTATATGCCCAAGTATGCGGCGTGCGACACATCCTATAATCAAAGGCGCTGGCATGTACGACAGACCGCGTAGATAGTGCGCGCAGAACCGACAAGCTGTTTGGATCCCAGTGGAACAAGCCCGGAGGCCCATCGCGCGATCCGCCCGGGCCTTCAAAAACGCCTGAATCATAGGAGAACGCAGTAATGCAAGGATATACCTGGGCAAGCGAGGCTGTGATCGTGATCGGAATGGTCGGTTGCGCCGCCGCAAACGCCCAGCATCAACCTCCCCCGAACGACCTGAAGACCGCGCCCCTTATACGCGGGACGCTGTGGTGGATTGACTATCCCACGGTGCAGAACTGGGATAAGCCGCGCTTTGAACTCGAAATCCAGACCCAGAAAGACGTCGGCTTCGACGTGCTCTGGCTGCTCAACACGCCCGCTCTCGTCAACGAGGCGATCAAAGCCGAAGAGGCCGGCCACGCCCATGACCCCCTCGGGATGATTCTGGATATCGCCGCCCAGAAGGACATGCACGCCATCATTGATTTGCCCCAGGGCGGGTGGTACGGCAAGACTTCCGCCGACGCGATCATCAAAGTCGCCGCCGACTACGTCCGCCTTATTCGGACCCGCTACGGCAAACACCCGGCCTTGTGGGGATGGTATCTCAACTACGAAATCAACCCCATCAAGCCCGGCGACACCGAGGAATCCGCGTTTTGGCGAAAGGTATGGCGCGAGGAAGTGACGCTCTGTCACGAAACGATTCCGAACTCGAAAGTGACCATTTCCCCGTTCTTCCTCCTGGATAGTGAACGCTTGCGCGGCTTCGTCTACCTTTCTCCCGAGCAATATGGGGACTGGTGGGGCAAAACACTCAAAGAAACGGGCATCGACATCCTCATGCTCCAGGATTCGGGCGAACACTTGAGCTTCTTCACCCTCGAACAACGTAGGCCCTTTTTCCGGGCCGCCATGAAGGCCTGCCATGAGGCCGGCGCCCAGTTCTGGGTCAACGTCGAGACCGGCGAGGCCCATGTCGCCAACTGGGACGAGGCCTCCGCGGTCGATCCTGCCCGCCCCGGTAACGATAAATGGCGATTCACCCCCATGGACTGGCTCGACCAGAAGCTCCGACTGGCCGCAACCTACGGCGACAGCATCATCAACTGGGGTTACTACCCCTTCATGGACCCGCTCCCGTGGGACGATCCCAAGAAGGCCGATGGCCAGGCGGCCTATAAGGCATACAAGGCTTATTACGAGCGTATGCTCCGTGCCGGCGCCGCTATCCCGCCCCTGAAACACTGAAGCCCGTTGCCAGAAGACCTCGAAAAGGGCCGGACGCCGCTTCATCTAAATCAGCTATGTGTCGAGCTGCCGGGCACGCAGTCCCTTCTCAAGACGCCGCGCCCGGATCCCCGTGCCCAGCTCTGGCAACCGTCCCCCTCTACACGCCAAGGGCGCCTGCATCACGCTTGGCCCGATTCCCTCTTCACACAACTCTGCCTCTGACCCGCAGCGCCCGCAGGGGAGGCCTCGTGCCTGGCCTCTTAACGCGGCGGCGGGGCCTTGACAGAATTCATAAAAGGGTGTACTGTAAACGTAAGCGCC
>CAZBQH010000262.1:0-23348 GCA_964493915.1 uncultured Nitrospiraceae bacterium | reverse complement strand
GATGGTTCTGGCCTGGTCGGCAATGGCCCTTGTGATGGCCTGGCGGATCCACCAGGTGGCATAGGTGGAAAACTTGTAGCCCCGCCGGTATTCAAACTTGTCCACCGCTTTCATCAAACCGATATTGCCTTCCTGGATCAAGTCAAGGAAGGACATGCCCCGGTTGGTGTATTTCTTGCCGATGCTGACCACAAGACGTAGGTTCGCCTCGACCAGCTCCATCTTGGCCTTGTAGATTTTTTCTTCTTTGTCTCTGATGACGTCAATCAGTTCGGTGATCTGATCGGCATTGAGGCGCGCGTCGGACTCAATCTGGTCGATCTTGCGCTGAGCCATCAGCAGACGGCGCTCCGCATCGAGAATCGCATCCCGGTCCACCCCGAGCTTCTGGCCGGTGTTGGGGGAACGGCGCAGTTGCAGGGCGAGTGCATGGACTTCTTCGGCCTGGAAATCGACTTCGCGCTCGACGCGGTCGATCTCGTCGCGTGCGCACGCGATACGGCGCTTGAGGCTCTTGATTTTGCGGGCGATCTTCATGATCTCTTTGGGTTTCAGCCGGAAGCTGCGAACCACCTCAATCTGGCCTGTCCTATCCGCCCCAATCCGCTTACGAATAGCATCAAGACGTTTGCTCGAGATCTTCGACCGCCGGAGCCGCTTCTCCTGAGCTGCGATGTCGTCTTCGCAAGCGGCAATCCGTTCCATCAACTCCGGCACATGAACAACAAAGGCTTCCTGTTGCGCCACGTCTTCAATCTCAGTGATCTGAGCATAATTCAGGCGGCCAGCCATAATCCGTGCCGCGATCATCTGGATCTCTTTGAGCGTGTACGGGGTACTGAGGACAACATCGGTCAGTTCGTGCTCAGCAGCTTCGATCCGTTTGGCAATCGCAACTTCCTGGTCTTTGGTAAGCAGGGGGACTCGCCCCATCTCGCGCAGATACATGCGGACGGGGTCGTCGGCCCGTTCGAGGCGCGCATGAGCGGCTTCTTTGCGAGCTTCAGCCTTCTTGACCTGCCGCTCCTTTTGCTGCTGCACTTCTTGCGTCTCTGCATCGACGCGGAGGTCGTCGACAATGTCGATGTCCATGCCGCTAAGCATGACCATCATCTCGTCAATTTCCTCGGAAGAGGCTTCGGAAGCTTCCTCGGGCAGAATCTCATTCAGATCGTCATAGGTAAGCTTATTGCCCTTTTGCTGGGCGAGCTCGATGGCTTTCCGCTTGCTCTCTTCGGTAATCTTGGCTTGTTTCTTCTTGCTTACCGCCATTGCATTCCCCTAGTTGGGCGCTGTCTTGTGTCTCCGGCTGACGCCAAGCACACTACAGGTCTTTCCCAGTTTACCCATATCAGGTGGCCCCCACCTGATCGATCGCTTGGTTAATGCCTATCTTCTGGTTCAACAGGGTCACCACTCGAGCCGTATCATGGGCACGCTCAGCCTCGAGAATCGCTTCCTGAACGCGCCGGGCCTCGCTTTCAAGCGACTCCTTACGTATCCGGGCCAAGCGCTTTAATACCAGCGTTTCTCCTTTATCCTGGCCCGGCTCATCCATATTTGCCGCCGCAGCATAGAGCTTGTTGGCGCCCTCGCTCGCAAAATCGACCCCAGCAGCGCCCTCGGACCGAGCCCAGAGGGCAACCAAGACCTCGGACAAGGGCCCGGGCGGCAACTGAACGGCGGCTAGAGCCTGCTGAACCTTCTGCAGAAGAAAGTCGTTTTTCAAAAGAACCGCCAGAAAATACGCATCCTCATCATTGACTGTCTCGGGCGCGTTCTCGGGAGCAGGCACGGCACTGGCCGCTTTCCCCGCCTCATCTCGCGCCATCTTCATGAACTCCGAACGTACGGTCCATTCATTCTGATGCAACTCTTTGGCAATCTGCTTAAGGTACTCATTCCGCCTGAGCTCATCATCAACAGCCAACAGCGTAGAAAGAACCTCGCGTGCAACATCGGTCCGGCCTTCAATGCTTGCCATGCGCTCGCCGCTCGACCGGATATAAAAGGAAACAAAGTCCGCCGCGCTGGAAACCAACTCTCGAAACGCCGGAGCGCCTTGCTCGCGGACGAAGTCGTCGGGATCCTGACCCTGAGGCAAGATCAGCGCGCGAACGCCGAGGCCCGCTGACACCAAGACCGATATACCGCGCAGCGCAGCACGGATACCCGCTGGGTCGCCGTCGAACACAACCACTACCTCAGTCACATAACGCCGAATCAGTTTCGCTTGGCCGGCAGTCAACGCCGTGCCGCACGACGCGACTACGTTATCTATCCCCGCATCAAAGCACCGGATCAAATCAAAGTAACCTTCAACCAGAATCGCCGACTTCTCACGCCGCATGCCCTCTCTGGCTTCGTAGAGGCCGTAGAGCGTCTCGCCCTTCTTATAGGCAGGGTTCTCCGGCGTATTGATGTATTTTGCGGGGGAATCGCCGCCGATATCTCGCCCGCCAAAAGCCACGACATCGCCTTGCGTTCCGCGTATCGGGAACATCAGTCGATTCCGGAAAAAGTCGTATAACGTGCCGCGCTCACTGCGCCGGGTCAACCCGGACACCTCGATAAGGTCATCGTGATAGCCCGCGCTCCTGGCCGCGTCCAATAGTTGAGACCAACCCTCTGGTGCGTAACCCAGCGCAAAGGTCTTAACCGTCTCCGGTTTCAGCGTGCGGCCTGCAAGGTAACGCCGCCCTATTCCTCCCTCAAGAGGGTCGTTGAGACGTTCCACAAAGAAACGCTGGGCAAATCCGTTGAATTCAAGCAGTTTCTGGCGCTGAGAATCGCGCGTGTCATTCCCACCTCGCTGCGTGGGCAAACGAATACCTACTTTGTCGGCCAGTCTACGGAGCGCTTCCCCAAAGCTCAGCCCCTCATGTTCCATCAAGAAGCTGATTGCGTCCCCGCCCTTTCCGCAACCGAAACAGTAGTACATCTGACGGTCCCGGTTCACCGAAAAAGACGGAGTCTTCTCGTTGTGAAAAGGACAGAGAGCTTTGAAACGTCCTGAGCCTGCCGGCTTAAGTTCGATGGACGCACCAATAACATCCACAATATCGGTAGCGGCCAGAACTTCGTTGACTATCTCTTTTGAATAGATCTGCAACGCGCCCATCATGTCTCCCTTCGGGACCGGGAGACTGAAAAACACCACGAGGTCTTCGCCTCTCGGGAGATAGAAACGAGTGCATTTTCCGTTATTTGCCTGCGTACAGACAGAACAACCCTTTGAGGCGTCAATTCCAGACGAAAATGTACCATAAAAGCGGCAGGGTGTCAACAGGCCGCTCTGGATTCGCGCCTCTTGAATCCATGCTCGACGTGGAACGTTGCGTGAAGACTCGTCGCCCGTTGCCGTCCGGGCTTTTTACCCTTTGCTCAGACCCGAAAAGGACGCGATTGGTCGGCATCTGGCCCATTGCCCTCACAAGCGCGGCCTCTCCGTGGCGAAAACGCGCCGGCAGACCGCGGACGCATGCCAGGCGGGGCCCTTAATGCGCCGGGCGCTGCTGTACTTTGGCGCGTGTTGATGGTATAGTCCGCAATCACACTGCGGCACACGTGGAAACCAGCGCGGCATGCAGACGGCCGCGCGTATTCGTCGCTGAGAGCGATGGGAAAAGGAGTGGAGTGTGAGAAGAACAAGGTATTTCGTCTTCGCTGTGGCCGTTGCTTTTGTCACGCTTGCGGCCTTTGCGGCCGAGGAGAGCGTCCCCCGAGAAGACCCTGAGGCCGAGACGCAAGAAGAACCCGCCGCGATCGCCCAAGCGGAGTTGGACACGGCCAGCTATGGTTTTGGAATGGAGATTGGCAAACAACTGAAAACCAGCGGCATGAAGCTTGCCCTAGACCCGTTCCTTAAAGGGTTCAAAGATGCGCTCGAGAACAAGAAACCAGCTTATACCCAAGAGGAAATGCGTAAAGCGATGAGGACGGTTCAGGCGACGGCCATGCAGGTGCAGCAACGGCAGATGGCCGTAGTGGGTGAGGAAAACCTTGCAAAGGCCCAGACTTTCCTCGAAGAGAACAAGAGCAAGCCCGGCGTGAAAACGCTGCCCGGCGGCACGCAATATGAGGTCATGACGGAAGGCACGGGGACTACGGCGACAGCCGACGACACCGTGACGGCTCATTACAAAGGGATGTTGCTCAACGGCGAGACCTTCGACAGTTCCTATGAGCGCGGCGAACCGGCAACCTTCGAAGTGGGCCAGGTCATCAAGGGTTGGCAAGAGGCCCTGGCGCAAATGAAGACCGGGGACAAGTGGAGACTGTGGGTCCCGCCCGACCAAGCCTATGGCGAACAGGGCCGGCCGCCGGTCATCCCTCCGAACTCGTTGCTGATCTTCGAGGTTGAGCTTATCAAAGTAGGGGAATGACGGTTAGTCGGGGATGCGGACGGCGCTGAGACGTCCGCATCCCTATACTCAAGACGTAAAACTTCTGCGGAACCGCGACCGTCCGACCCGAGCTGTCGGAAGAAGTCTCTTCGAAAGCACAAGGTGGCCGCGTCCGGTAAAGCGGGTTTTGTCTGTTAACCCGTACCCTTGAGTTTTTTCACCAGACGCGTGACCCAGAGGTCCAGGTATTCACTGCCGAGTTCCTTCATCACGTCCACTCCCTGAGCAAAACCAAAGTCGATGGCGCTCTGTTTGGCTGTCTCACGTGCGGTGCGTTTTTCCTCTTCCGTAAGCCGTCCGTCTTCACGAGCAGCCTTGATGGCCTTTACATAGGCCCTGTACGTCTGCTCGACCCCCGCTTCGACTGCCTGAACCGCACTGAAATACCGGCGTTGCCGTGCCTGGCTGTACCAGGCGCTGGACTTAAAGAAAGCCCAGCCCGCCCCCAGAACCGTCGCCAGCAAAGCGACTCCTGCATCCGGCGTCAGGATTTCCGTTGTTCCCATCAGTCTCCTCCCTGTTGTTGTTTGCTCGAACGACTAGCAGGACTGGCCGCGGTTGTCCGCATGCACGTGGCCGTCGCCATAGTCGTCTTTGACCCAATCGAAATAGCGGCGACAGACACGTCCGAGCGTCTTTTGGGGAAGCCGTTGCCGGTTTCGCGACAGAATCGCCACCAAATCGACAGCGATCCCCCCGTATTGTGCAAGGTGCTTCGAATGCCGCGAGACGGCCCCGCCTTCATCAGTCCAACCGAGGCGTGCCGCCAGCCGTTCGAGGTCCTCTTGCGTGCGCACCGCATCGGTGATGATGAGCCATACCTCTTCGCCCGCCATAGCGCACAGGTCGCGCCGCACGCGTTCGAGCGCTTCAAGCACCGTGCTGTGCACCATGGCCAGGCCGTCTCGATTCTCGAACTCGCGGAGCCGGAAATGGCTCAATGGCTGCCCGTCCAGGTGGACGAGCAGGCGAACATCGTTCCTCCCGCTACAAGTACGCGCGCACATCGGCAATATACCCGTTGGTTCCATCATCGGCATCGCGTATCGACACCATGCCGGGCCGCAAGTAGAGTTCAGCGAGAGCCATGCAGTCCGGGTCGGCTTCCGGCGAAAAGGGCGAAGCCGCTTCCTCGCCCATCTTCACCGTCACGTCCCAGTTATCCAGTCGCGCCTGGACCAGGTCTATGCGTGGGTGCGACACCGGCGCCGTTACATCTGCTGAGCGCACAGCCGCCTTAAGTCTGTAGGGACATCCCCCGATAAACGCGTAACCCGGCTGCACCTCAACCGCCATGGCGGGCGGATCAAGGGCCGCTGCGGCGAGATCATTTGCCGTCGCCCCGCGCAGGACGCCTTCCCCGCCGCCCCATGCCTGGTTGAGCAAATAGTGGACCAACTCGAAAGCCGCCTCGATCCGGTCGTCCCAGTCATTCAGTTTCGACGACGCCACAGGACGCTCCTGGAACGCCCACGCCGTCTTCGTAAAGGCTTTGCCTTTGATTGCCATCGAGTACTCCCCTGTTTACCTGAAAAGCGTTTCACCGATAGGCCTGGCTCTAGTCCAGGTGATACCCCAGATCGAGCCCGACCGCTTCTTCATCCAGCCGGAACTGGTAGAGCGTCGAAGCGCTCGGCTGGCTCCGTGTGATGAAGCTGATAGGATCTGCTGCGGAACGGAGGGGCGAGGTCAACTGTGCTACCGTCGTAACGCGCTTCCCCTCGAACCGGTGACGGACCTCGCTGACCCGCGCGACGATACGCTCGCCGAAAACGCCCCCCCACGCTCCCGGCAACGCTCGGGCGAGCCGCCGGACAGGCCCGTCGCGCAGTTCAACCAAGTCGCCTACGTTCAGATTGGCTTCCCCGGCATGAAACACGATCTCGCCGACGCACTCGGGATAGGCCAAATCGTCAAGCAGCCCTGCGGCAATCTTGTCTGCATCCTCTTCGAGGGCGATGGCAAAGTATTCGAAATGCCGCGGCCGCCAGCCGAAGGCGTCACCGCTCTCCTGACGAACGTACGTCTTCAGAAACGCCGAAGTGGCCGGGTTGCCCTCCAAATAAAGGACATTCGCGACACCCTCGGCTTCCGATCCCAGGACAACGCCCGTCTCGACGGGATCGAAGAAGATCACGCGGTCCGCACGTTCTGGCCGCCTGAAACGAACCGCGAGGTCCGTATCAATACTCCAGACACAGCCTCCTGCCGCATAAGCCAAAGCCGTCAGCGCCTCATGAATGCCGGCGGAGACGTCAAAACTCGCTAGAGACGCCTCCACACTGTCCACGGAGTTGCTGTGAACGCCCCCATACGAGTAGAACTCCTTCAACGCCATGTCCGGCACGTAGTAGGCCCCGTCCTCGTAAAGACAGACGTCGGCGTGACCCAACTCGACCATAGCCGCGTTCAGGCACTCGCCGCTGCCGAAGACAAGACCGATGTAGCGCCCATAAGCATCGACGCGATCGTCGAACGCGCCGGCCGCGTCCCGGTGCGGGTTCAGCTCGATGTAATCAATGCCTTTCCCTGCAATCAGGGCGTCCAGCGCAGCCTTCGCAGCATCCCCGCGCACCTTGTATCCGCTGAGGTTGTAGCGTTCATCGGTCCACTCAGCCACCTGAGGATGCCGGGTAACGGCATGGCTGTTGCGCACGGTTTCTTCGCAATCGATCATCATGAGACGCACGTCCGGCCACGGGTTTCCGTCGACCACAAGTCCAGCGATGGTGTCGCCGTCTTTCGCATAGGCGCTGGAAGCGTCGATGCGGTCGCTGCCGACCCATTGTCCCGAGGCGATACCGCCTGCCTCGAGTTCGTTCGTCTCCGTCATGCGCGCGAGCAACTTGCCGAACTCCCGTTCCGCTCCGTCTGGGTAATCGTTGTGCTCAACGCAATAGTGAATCGCGCCCGGGGCGCTGTTGATCGCGTCACGCACAATATCCGCAACGTTCCGGTTTGCGTAAGCGCGGGATACCGTCGTGTTAGCGTCGCAGGCGGGCCGCTCCGCCTCGAAGGCCAGAATCTCGTGGAACCGCACATAGCGGTCTATGATCAACCGGCGCGTGTCGCTCCACTCGGGGCGGAGCTCGGTGATCCTCGCCTCGCAAAACGGCGCGCCCTCGACGATGACCCGCACCCCATAGTCCTGGCCCAGTTCCGGCACGTCGCTCGGCAGCATGCCGCGCACGCGGTCGGCTGCGTCCGGGCCGGACCGCACAGCTTCGAGCAAGGGCGCCTCGTCGAACCAGGCAATCCGCCGCCCCATGGAATCGCAGATCTCGATGCGATATTCCATGTCTACCACCACCGCGTCCGATAGACCACCAAGCCTTCCGCCTGGTGTGCGCTCGATGCGTCGTCGGCATAGACGAGGGTGGTTCCCTCCGGCTCGATCCGGGGGAAAAGACCGCTCATGTAGGGCGTCACATCCTCGCCGTCAAGCCGCACGCTCTTAAGCGGCGCGTCAAAAACAAGCACGCTGCCCTCCTCGACAACGCCTTCGTACGTCGCCGTCCGGACACCGTCGCTCACCGATGGATTCACGAGGCTGCCTCCGGCCGTGAGCTGGATCGCGGGCAGGGCGAAAACCGTGCCGCCGGGCGTAACGGCAACGCTTGCATAGGGTGCCGTGATGGACCACGCAACCGTGCTCACATCAACGGCTTCCTCGTAAGGGCTTTTCGCTTTGAGCTTGAGCGTGAACGAACCGACTAGCGGGTCGTGCGCCACTTCCCGCACAAACGCTTCGCGCCGCACCATCAGCCGCCGCCCTTCCCGCAAAGACAAGGCCGCACTGTAGTCGGCGACGGAGGCCGCATCGAGGATTGCATCGAGGGCGGCCTCTACCTCCTGAATGGACGACCTGCCGGCTATTATCCCGCTGAGCTCGATCAAGCGCTCATCGCGGCCGCCTACCTCCTCCTCTTTGTCGCGCCACGCGGTATGCACATCGCTAAACACATAGGCGCCCAACGTAACAGCCATCGCCTATTCCTCCCCCAGGATGGGCGTGGTCGCTGTAACCTCCCCAGCCTCGAGGCCAGGCAGCTCCATCAGGTAGGGCGCGAGCGCATCCCACGCCTCCGCCTCGGCCCCCGCCGCAACCGCCATTAGCGCTTCAAAGCGGCGCCCATCGTCAATGCGCTGACTGCCCAGCGTCAGCGTTCTCTGTCCAAAGGCCTGGCCCGAGGCTAAGCTACGGAACAGATGGGCGCCCGCGAGAAGCGTCTCGCCCATCGCGACCCCTTCCTCGGCTGGATCGGCATCAAACGCAGGGTTCAGTACGCGGAGGACCTGCGCATGGGCATCGGCAATAGCGGATTCGACCAGCGATGCGGGCACGAGCGTCCCATCGCCAAGCCCAAACTTCTCGCGGACACGCGTCTCGGTTGTAAAAGACGCCATAACGATGATCCTTTGTTGCTTGCTTGAGATAAAGGAACGCCCCCAAGCGCTTGACTCGGGGGCGCAACCGCTTGAAAGGCTAGCTCCAGTCGCTCTGGACGACCACACGCGCCTTTTCGTAGACGATCGCGAACTCCGTCACTACCGGCAGGGAGGTACGGTCCCACTGCTGATTGATCAGTTTGTCGCTCTCCACCAGCAGGTCCTGCTCGGTGAGTTTCTGGACGGCGTAGCCGGCGTCGAGAAGGGTCAGCTTGTTCGCAGGCTGGTCCGTCAAGGGCACAAGCTTGACGCCCAGCGGCGCAGGCAGTTCGCCCGTTTTGGCGAAGTCGAACAACCGCGAATCGGCAAATGCGTCCATCTCAAGAATGGTCTGGCAGAGGTTCGAATCGGCCAGCATATGGGTCGGCGTGAAATAGTGCTCGAGGGAGAGTTTCATGAAGCCCTTGAGCAGATCGCCGTAGTCCCATGTATCCGCGACCGCTGTGTTGACCGTCGTGGCAGCGGTCGCCGACCCCGAGTTGTCGCCTTGGACCAGAACCGTCGCGAGCCGTGCGTCCAGATTCCGGCCGAGCCGTTCTCCCATGCGCTGCAAATGCACACGGAGCATGTCCACCGACATCCGGCGCACAACCTCATACGACGCGATAACGCCGCGGCCCTTTTTGTCAAGCCGGACAATCCGGTCGCCATAGGTGATTTCCGATTCGGGAATCGCCGCGCCTTCGGCAATGCTGCGCAGTTCCTCCTCAGTCTCGGACTCCTGCACATACGGCATGTCGTAGGCTGTGCCTTCCACGGTCTCATCGCGCACAATCAGCTCGGGGTAAATGGGCTTGCGCTTCATTCCCGTCAAAACCGCCTCCCGGACCATGTCCGGGAACAACCATTTCGCGTTCGGGTCAGATTGGAAGAAACGGTCCACGGTGATGCGATTAACGTCAATACCGAACTCCTGGGCGCAGTAATCGCGGAGGTTCGTGCCCAAGGCGCGGAAATACGCGCTGTAGTTCAGCCCCAGGTTCTCGAGCGTTTCATAAAGGTCCCGGCCTCGCACACTGCGCAGGTGCTCCGACTCGAGGCCCAAAAACGCCAGCCGTTCTTTCACCCGTTCATCTCGATAGGCCATCTCATATCCTTTCTACAACAGCACATGGACTTCAGCCGCGGCCTGGTCCACCTTCACGTTGACTCCAATCCCGTTCCCGCTCGCCGGGGCTTTCACCTTGCCGTCCGTCGCAGACGCCAACACGCCCGCCACACCGTTCACCGCAGGTGCTGCCCCGACGTAGCCGAAGATGCAGATCCCCCGCACCTTCACCGGCAACGGAGCGCCGTTCTCAGTTGCAGCAGCCAGGGCCTGGCCGAAGACAGCGTCCTCGTCGTTCGCCGTGTTGTCCACCGTGTAGGCCGCGGTCAATTTCACGGCGTCGCCTTTGGCAATGTTCACGTCGCCCGATGCGGGCGTCTTGCACGTGATTACCAGTTCCGTGACGGCGCCTCCTACGTCTCCAAATGCCATGGAAGTCTCTCCTTCGTATTTGTAAAGATTTGGTGTTGAGTCGATGAAAAGGCGTACCCTGCGCTTCTTTCCTCGTCTCGCGATAAACCGAAGCTGCAAGTAGCAAATCACAACGGGGAACGAGGGCCTGGTTCTATCCGTCCCCTTGCTTGTTAATCCTTGCTCCCTCTCTCACTCGCCCAGGATGCTCAGTAGAGCTGATGGATTGAAGTCCGCATCCCTCTCTGACAACAGCTCCGGTTGGGTCGCCGGCGCTTGGGGATACTTTTCGTCAAACCGCACTTCGTAGGCCCTCGTCTGACCATGAATCTCGCCCAGTGTGAGGCCGTCGAGAGCCTTCCTCCACAATCCCTCGTCAAATGCTACGCCGTCCAGCTCGCGGCCCAGACCGCAAAGCCGCGCAATGGCCCGCCGTCGCGCCTCGACACCGTCGCGAATGAGATCCGCTACACGGCTTGCCTCGATGTCCATCTCACCGAGTGCCGCGGCGACGGCCTGTGCGACCCGCGCCATGACGGTTTCGTCGCGTTCGGCGCGTAGTACGCGGATGCCCTTGCTCCCGCGCAGAATAATCGCGCGCGCCCTCTCGCCGCGCTCGATCCACGTATAAAACCCGACATCCTCGCATGCCGCCGCCCGGTTCTCGTCGAGCCAGCCCATAGGATGAGGTCCCTTTTCGCTGGCCCAGGCCGGTTCATCAAGGCCGTCTGCGTCGATGCGCCAGCCCACCAGATAGCCGTCCTGTTCAAGACGGAGGTCGAAGTGAGGGCCGCCGCGGTCATGATGGCGGTGCAGCACGAAGCGTCCGTCAACATGCTGCGGCAGCGCATCTTCAGCTTGGTTCCACCCTTCCCAAGTAAGTTTCCAGAACAATCAACGTCTCTCCTTCAGATCTTCAGAAGTTGCCGCATGAGAACCATCACTACGCCCATCAGGTTCGCGACCAGCAGCAAAATGCCCCGGCCCAGCGTGGTCTCAAGACGTCCTACGCGGTTCTTCAGTTCTCCCAAGTCGGCCCTGAGATTGCGGAACTCGACTTTGTAAGCCATCTCGTAGGGACAGGACTTGCATGGTTCCTCCATGGCTTTCCCCTTTCTCATTCATCCGCCCATAGCCGGCTCGACCACAGGGCGATCGGCTCGTGATATTCCTTGCGCGCATGCTCGAGCGCTTCTTCAATCGGCAGCCCGCGACGCTCCGCCACGAAGCCCGTCCCCTGCGACCCCGACGGCACCACCGACCCTTCAATGACCTCGAGCACATTTCGCATGATGTAATGACAAACCTCCTCCCCGTAAGATCGGCCCGGCACATGGTCGCACGTGCGCAGGTCTTTGCCGCAGATCGAGCACTCGGGCGTCTGGAACGAAAATCCAATCGACGTTTCCCTGTAAATGCCTCCCTCGATGTTCGCGATGAAACCCGCGTTTTCCGCGGTGCGCAGCACATACACATCCGGTCTCACCGACCGCCTTTCCCCCTCGGCATGTATCCGGGAGCGAAAGAATGTGCCCCGGGGCAGCGAGCCATGCAGGTCGTGGCGCTCCATAAGCGGCCTGCCGGGAACGAGCCGGTTGATCTTGTCGAGCTCCTCATCCGGGAACCGGCTGAAGTGGCGGTCCACCTGGTTATGGCAAAGGTCCAGCGTGAATGTGGCGAACTCGCCCTGCTCGAGCGGCCGCAACGCAAACCGGTTTACCCCCTTCAGCAGCTCCTCGTCGGCCCCCGCCGATCTCGCGGCCACTACGCAGCCCTCGTGTCTGAATACAAACGGCTCGAGCTCCATCCCTATCCTCCTCTATGCCCTTCTGTTCTACCGGCCCGGTTCGAAGCCTAAAGTGCGGGCCGCATCCTCATGCGACAGGAACCCCTCGTCGCGCAGGCGCACTGCGTTAACGATCTCGCGCTCCCGCGCCGACGCCTCCTTGAGGACATCCACCGTCCGGTTGGCGCGCATGCGCACCCGCGCCCGCGCCTCGCCCCACATCAACGCCAGCTCAAAGTTGTACAGCCGTTCGAGGATCCGCTTGACGCTCCGGTTCACCGCCTCGACCTGCCGGTTGATGATCTCAAACTGCGCCGTGCCGTAGGTCTCCGTGGTGCCGTAGTTCCGGCCTAGCAGAATCGGCATCAAGTGCATCCCGGTAATGACCTGCTCCTCGACGGCCTTGTGATTGTCGTAGAACACCATCGCATGCTGATCGCCGCGGACCAGATCGATCTGAACGTTGTCGAAAGTTACGATGTTCTGATCGGCCTGCAGTCCGCTCAGTTTCTCGCGCAGCTTGCGCAGGTTCCCGCCGGTCCGCTCCTGGTATGCTTCCGCCGATTCGCCGCGCTCCCGGGCTTCGGGCGTGTATTTCACGTGGAGCTTCGCCCAACCCGCGTTGTGGGTGGCCTTAGCCATGTCCTCAAGAAGACGCTGCTGGATCTTGACCACAAACGGGATCGATCGCAGCATGGACCGCCCATAGGGATTGGTGCCGTCGCGATCGAGACCGACGTAGATAATCCGCTCGCGCGGCAACCGGACGGCCTGCCCTTCGTGAATCTGGTACGGCTCGAGCACCCCGTTCTCGCGCCGGTAACGCAGCGTCCATACGTCCACCGGGACGACGTCCTGGATGGATTCCCGGCTCTGCGTGAGCACCATCTCGAGCGCCGCCGCACCGTATGTGAAGAGCGACGTCAGGAAGATGTCCAGCAAACCGTCCATGCCCCGATCGCCGCTGTTCACCCGCCGGTCCAATTCCCGAAGCAGTCGTTCGGCACGCATCTTAGCCAAGTCAGACGACGCATCGAGGATCTCGATGTCGTAGCCCGTCTGGCACAGGCGTTTCCACGTCCAGATCGCGTCGGAGATGTCCGGGATGGCATCGCGCAGGAACCGGTACACTTGCAGCATCGAGAAAGGCGTCTCGTTGGGCAGCGCGACAAACTCGCCCAACGCCCTGCGCCATCTACTGGCGTCTTCGGCGGCTGAAGCCGTACGGAAGGTCTCGATCCCCGCCGGTACAGGCCCTTTCCCCAAGCGCCTCCACCAGTCCAACCAACTCGCCATAGAATCGACCTCGCACGTTGTCCCACATCCTGATCTTCCGATCATTGACGCAGAACGTTGCACTCGCACCGGGCTGGCGAGAGGCAAGAAGTCGACTTATGCGCCGGGATGCAGCGCTCAGGTGAGCGTTTTCCTGAAGGTGGCAGCCGCCAAGGTTGTAAACAAGACGGCGAGGATCGTCTGGGCGAGCATGGGCTTCCACAAAGCCGCCACCCCTGCGCCCCTGAGGAGAATGCCGCGCAGGATCTCGAGAAACCAGCGCATAGGGTTCAAAAGGGTGACGTACTGAACCAGTAGGGGCATGTTACGAATCGGAAACAAGAAGCCGCTCAGCAGGATCCCCGGCATAAGGATAAAAAACGCAGTCAACAGGGCCTGCTGCTGCGTGCGGGCGCCGACGCTCACAAACAGGGCCAACCCCAGGTTGCCTACGAGGTAGACCCCTGTCATAACGTACAGGAGCAGGACGCTCCCGCTTATCTGTACCTCAAACACGATCCACGCAATAATCAGCATCAGGGTCATGGTGATGTAACTTGTAACAAGAAACGGCACGGTCTTGCCCAGAATAAACTCGGACCGCCGAATAGGGGTAACCATGATCTGCTCGATCGTCCCGATCTCTTTCTCACGGACAATGGCAATACTCGTCAGCAACATGCTTACGACCATCAGCATCACGCCGATAAGCGCCGGTACGTAATACAGCTCGCTCCTCAGGTTGGGATTGAACCAGCTTCGCGGCGCGACTCTAACCGTCGCTCCCTCTAGAGGGCCGCCGTACTGCGCCCCGAGCCGCTTCATCAACTGTTCTCGCGCATATTCAGACACAATCTGATCCGCGTACGTCAGGATCGCGGACGCGCTGATGCTGTCCGTCCCGTCCGACAAGAACTGCACCTGGGCTGTTCGGCCGGCCTCGACGTCCCGCTCGAAGCCCGCTGGGAACCGGAGCACTCCACGCACGGCGCCCCGGTCCAAGAGCTGGTCCACCTCGGCTTCAGAGTGTATTGCCTCTACAATGTCGAAGTAGCCGCTTGACGCGAACCGGCTCAGCAATTCCCGCGACGCAGGGGTCTTGTCCATGTCGAATACGGCTGTCTCGATATGCGTTACGTCCGTAGTCAACGCGAACGCAAGTACGGTCATCTGCCCCACAGGCACAACAAACACGATGACCATCATGCGCGGATCGCGCAGCATCTGGAGAAATTCTTTGACGAGCATGCGCCACAAACGGCCAAACACGGCGTTACTCCAGCTTAAGTTTCATTCGCAAGTTGGCGACTACAATGACAACTGCTGCGTACAACGCGAGCAGCAACGCATTGAGCCACAGGATCTCCAGCCCGATGCCCTTGAGAAAAATCCCGCGCATCAGCGTGATGAAGTAGCGGGCCGGCACGACGTAAGACAGGTACTGCAACGCCCGCGGCATGTTGTCGATGGGAAACACATAGCCGCTGAGCAGCAACGTGGGAAGGTAGCTCCCAAGCAGCGCCGCTTGGTTTGCAATGACTTGCTTTTTCATCGCCACGCTGAGCATCAACCCAAAGAACAGGGCGCCGATCAGAAAGATTGAGGCCATGGCAAACAAAAGACCCGCACTCCCCCGCAGCGGCACGCCAAACACCCAACGCCCCGTGAACACCGCCAGCACCACGTCCACCATTCCCACCACGTAATAGGGAACGACCTTCCCAAAAACGATCTCGGGGCCGCGCACGGGCGTGCTGATGAGCTGTTCCATCGTACCCATCTCCCACTCCCGCGCGACCGTGACGCTGGTCAGCATGGTCGCAATCACGATCATCACAATCGCGATAATCCCTGGGATAATCACATTTTGGCTGCGCAGATCCGCGTTGTACCAAACCCGCGCCTCGAGTGTAACGGGCTGCGGCAAGGTCCCTCCGAGAAACGCCAACGACCTGGCGGCGATCTTCTGGCCGTATATCGAGCCCAGCGCCGTCGAGTAACTCAACGCCAGCCGGGCCGTGGTTGCGTCGCTTCCCTCCACAATTACCTGGATCTCCGTTGTCCTTCCCGCCTTGACTCGCTCTGCAAAATCCCCCGGAATCACAACCGCAACCATGGCAAGACCGCTCTCAACGGCGTCCTCGAGCGCGGGATAGGCCTCGTGAAAACCCACCACGGAAAAGTACGGCGACCCCTGAAACAAGCTCAACAGTTCCCGGCTTTCGGGCGTGCGCGACTGATCCCACACAACGGTCGGCACATTGTTCAGGTCCGTCTTCAGCGACGTCCCAAACAATACGACCAATACTCCGGGAATAGCCACTGCCAGAAACAGGCTGCGCCAGTCGCGGATCAAGTGGATGAACTCTTTGCGCGCTATCGCCGAAAACCGCCTGAAACTCATCCCAAACCCGTCCCTTCTCTGCGCTAACCGGCATCCTTCCGGTCGGCCGCTTCGATAAGCGACACGAACACGTCTTCCATGGTGGGCAGGATCTCCTCGACGCCCTCGAGTTCGTGCTTCTTGCGCTCGAACAGCCGGCGTATCGCCTGCTCGGCACGTCCGGCATCCTCGACTTCCACGTGAAGCGCCGCGCCAAATAATGCAACGGCTCCCACTTCGTCGAGTTCCTCAACAGCGTCCATCATGTCGTGCGCATCGGGGCACTGAACACTCAGGATCTTCTGACGCATCATCTGCGTCTTCAACTCGCGGGGCGCCCCTACTGCTATCAACTCGCCCCGGTAGATCAGACCGATTCGGTCGCAGTACTCCGCTTCTTCCATGTAGTGAGTGGTGACAAAAATGGTCACGCCCCGATCCGCCATACTGTAGATCAGGTCCCAGAAATGGCGTCTGCTCAAGGGATCGGTCCCGCTGGTTGGTTCATCCAGGAAAACGATGGGCGGTTCATGGAGAATCGCGCAGGCCAAAGCAAGCCGTTGCTTCCATCCCCCGCTCAAGAGCGCCGTCGAACTGTTCACACGGCCCTCGAGACCGGCCATGGCGACGGCCCATTTCTTGCGCTCTGCCAGGCGTCTCCCGCTCAGACCGTAGATGCCGCCGTAGAAGTCAATGTTTTCGCCGACCGTCAAGTCCTCATAAAGCGAGAACCTCTGACTCATATAACCGATGCGCTGTTTGATCGCTTCCGGCTGCCGCACAAGGTCAAATCCAGCCACCGTTCCGCGCCCTTCACTTGGTGCAAGCAGACCGCACAGCATGCGGATAGTCGTGCTCTTGCCGGCCCCGTTGGGCCCGAGAAACCCGAAGATCTGCCCGCTCGGGACCTTGAAAGTCAGCCCCTTCACAGCCACAAAGTCACCGAAACGGCGCGTCAGTCCCTGAACCTCCATGGCAACGCCGTTCTTGTCGCCCCTGTCAATGACTACAGCGGCATCTTCTCCCGGCGCGTCACGCGGCGCTAGGGTTTCTTCACGACCGCCGCCGTCCCCCAATAAGCTCACGAAAACGTCCTCGAGCGAGGCCTTTCGCTCGCTCATGTCGTCGTAATCAAGCCCCTTTTCCTCGAGCAGCTTACGAACCCGGTCCTGGACTTGGTCAACATCCTCGCAGCGCACATGCACGCTGTCGCCAAACACATTGACATGCCCGCCGTCCAGCCAGTCCCGAAGCACACGGCGAACGGCCCGAGCATAGGCGCTATGAATCACCAGGATGCGGCCCTCAACCATGTCCCGCAGTTCGGCGGGCGCGCCGAGAGCCAGCAACCTGCCATGGTTCAGCAATCCCACGCGGTTGCAGCGCTCCGCCTCGTCGAGGTAAGCGGTCGTCACGAAGACTGTCACACCTTGCTTGAGCAGTTCATAGAGCATCCGCCAGAAGTCGCGGCGGCTCAGCGGATCCACGCCGCTGGTCGGTTCGTCCAACAGCAGCACCTTCGGCGTGTGGATCAGCGCACACACGAGCTGCAGTTTCTGCTTCATCCCTCCCGACAACTGCCCCGCCAACCGCTTCTTGAACGGCCTCATCTGGCTGAAATCAAGGAGTTGATCTACACGCTCGCGCCGCCCCCGCCGCGGCGCCCCATACAGCTCGGCGTAGAAGTCGATGTTTTCCTGAACCGTCAAGTCAAGGTACAGGCCGAAACGCTGAGCCATGTAGGCAATCTGGTCCTTTACCTTCCGCGCATCACCCTTCGTCGAATAACCAGCGATCCACGCCTCGCCTGAGGTCGGGTCCATGATCCCGCTTAACATGCGAAGCGTCGTAGTCTTGCCTGCGCCGTCCGGCCCTACCAAACCGAACAACTCGCCTCTTTCTACTTCAACACTCAGCCCGTCGACAGCTTTCAGATCGCCGAAACATTTGACGAGCCCCCTAGCGCGAATGGCAGGTTCTTCGCCGCTCACGGCTTCAGTCCCGCAGCTTGATGAGACCATCAGCCGGCATCCCCGGCTTGAGTTCCCATTCTGGGTTGTCAAGATTCACCTTGATCCGGTACATGAGCTTCACGCGCTCCCGCTCTGTCTGCACGGTCTTGGGCGTGAACTCCGCTTCGCTAGCGATGAAAGTTACTTTCCCTCTGTAGACCTTGCCGGGATAGCTGTCCGTCGCAACCTCGACCTCGTCCCCAAGCTTGATCCTTCCAAGGTCGGTCTCATTGATAAAGGCGCGCAACCATGGCCGGTTCAAGTCGCCGGTGCTGGCCACCGGCATGCCGGGGTTGAGGAATTCCCCGCTTTCCGCGGATTTGCTGAGTACCACGCCCCCAAAAGGCGCTTCCACACGCGTATACGCCAACTGCTGCTCCGCCAGATCCAACTCCGCGGCAGCAGCCGCAACCTTCGCCCGGGCCTGCGCAATCGCCTCGCTCCGAGGACCCTCAACAACAAGCCGATACTGCTCCTCCGCCTCGCGCCGTGCGGCCCGGGCCTGCGCGATCTGTTCTTCACGAGGACCCTTCCTAGCCAGCTTCAACCGTTCCTCCGCCGTCTGGAGCCGTTCCTTCGCTACCCGGGCGGCCGCCGTAACCGCATCGAGCTGCTGCTTGCTGACAGCCTGTTGCGCGTAAAGATCCTCATAGCGGCGTCTATCCGCATCGAGCCTTTCTGCCTCGGCCTTGGCGGCCTGGACATCCGCCGAGGCCACCTCAATCTCCTCAGGCCGCGACCCCGCCAACAGCTCCTCGAGCTTCGCCTGAGCACGCTCGACAGCGGCCGCTGAAGCCGCAATCTCTTGCTCGCGCGCCCCGGCCTCGAGCTCAGACAAAACAGCTCGGGCATACTCGAGGTTCGATTGCGCCTGCGCCACCTTTAGCTCTTGGTCCTCCGGTTCAAGCGTCGCAACGCACTGACCCTTTTCCACTCGGTCTCCTTCGTCTACCAATCGCTCCTTGAGCCTCCCAGGAATCTGGAAACTAATCGCTGCCTCAGTCACCTCGATATTGCCGGACACGGACACGGCGTCTCCTCGTTCCTCAGGCGCGTACAAGGAGTAGTACGCCACCGCCCCGCTCCCGGCGACAAGCACAACACAGACAAAAAGGAGAGCCCTTTTCTTCATCTCATCCTATTCCTTCCGCGAAAAGACGCGAGGCTGTTCAATTCGGTCCGGGTCGGCAACTCATGCGCCGCCCACGCACGATCTTACGAGCGGCACGCTTTTCCTGCAACACCTTCTATCGTCCTGATGCCGCTCTTCGTCCCCTTTCCTCTGGTTGTCGGTCGCCGCCCAAATCCAGAAGCCTTTGCATCGAGCGCACAAGAAATTGTTTAATTCCCTCGCTTTTTGAATCGCAAAACGTTTTCAGGAAGCACAGATAATGAGGGAAAAGGTCGTTCTCCTTGAAACCGGCAACGCCACGTTTACCCCCAACCGATGGCTGCACTTGCCCCAGTTCACACCCTGAAGGAGCCAACCTGATATGTCCTACGAAGACGGATGGGCCGCCCTTAACCTCGAGATGCCGGCGCGTGTTCCACGCACCGAGTATTCCGCGGAAATGCACTGGGACCTTATGCGCGCAGTTACAGGCATCGATGTTTCGGAAGCCAGCAGCAACAAAACAAAAGCAGCGGCCAGGTTTGCTTTCATGCAAGCCTGGCACTATGACTTGTGCTGGAGCACGCTTATTTACAACAGCATCTTCGGCGACATGTACACCACCATGGGCCATGCCGAATACATGGCCGGCGGCGTCGATTTCAACACAGACATCCACACGCCTTTCAAAAGCACGGAAGAGGTCCTCGCCTTCGACCCTTGGGAAACCTACGGACAGCACGACAAACAAGCCATAACCGCTCAGTTTGAGGCCCACTACCAAGCGAGTTGCGCCCTCTATCCTGACGCCATCAATATGACCGGCATTTATGTGACCGGCATCTCAGGCGTACTCGAAATCTTCGGCTGGGACCATCTGCTCACCGCGCTGGGGGCCGATCCCAAAGGGTTTGGCGCCGTCCTTAACCGCTACGCTTCCTGGATCCAACAATACTTCGACGCCCTGGCAGACGCCGACGTGCCCGTCGTCATGGTCCACGACGACATTGTGTGGTCCTCAGGGCCCTTCTACCGCCCTGACTGGTACCGTTCCTACCTCTTCCCCAACTACAAGCGCTACTTCGCGCCCCTTCTGGACAGCGGCAAGAAAATCCTCTTTACCAGCGACGGCGACTACACCCCTTTCATCGACGATATCGCAGCCTGCGGAGTCCACGGCTTGGTCCTCGAGCCGATGACTGACATGGCCTACATCGCAGAACGCTATGGGCAAAAGCTGGCGTTCATCGGCAACGCCGACACGCGCATCCTCTTGAACGGCGACCACAAAGCTATCCGCGAGGAAGTCGAACGCTGCATGGCCATCGGCAAAAAGTACCCCGGCTTTTTTATGGCCGTCGGGAACCACATTCCCCCCAACACCCCCGTCGAAAGCGCCCTCTACTACAACCAGGTCTACGAGGAACTAAGCCACCGGTAGCCCCCGCCTTATGCCTTCAAATGGAAACTCAGAAAGCGGTCAAACAGAGGCGACTTGCGGTACCGGCACCTGTCAATAGCCAAAATCCAGTCGTCCTCTTCCGCTTGCATCTCGAGAAGGCCGAAGCAGAGCAACGGCCTCAATATCCTCAAGGTGGCGTAACGCTCGGCGGCAGATGCCTTCCCCGCCGCCTTTTCCATATCTCTTATTGCATGGGCCGTGAAAAGGAAAGGCGTGATTTCGGGTGCCGATACCCAGACATTGGCGTGGCGTTGCAATCCAAGAAACGCGTAACCCGCCATCAACTGCACAATCGAACACTCCGGCATCCCGTCCACATAGTCTAGATTGAATTCCCTGAAATGCGTCTTAAAAAGCTCCGCATAGAAATCGCCGGCATTTCCCGGTTCCGCCAGTCGGCGTCCCTTTCCTGTCGGGACAAAACGGCCTTTCCTTTGTTTGATGCAGTCTGACAGCTCGAGCATGATGCGCAGATAATGCAGAGACCTCAGATCCTCCTCTCTCAGCTTTGTCTTGTACTTAGGGATCATTCCGCGCACGCAAGCCGGCCACTCCTTCGCCTTGCAAATGTGCATCACCACAGCCTGGCTCAGGTTGCCGGCCTTGGTCGCCCGAACTCCTCCCTGTTCCACAATCACATTCAACAGCATCCTCCCCATGTCAAAATATGGCGTTGTCTCGACATCCTCGAGAGGCAAGGCATGGTTCAGCCGGATTGTGCTCTGCGGTTCGTCCCACTCGTCGTGAAGCAGCCCTCTCATCTGGTCAGGCGAAAAACCGCCAAGTATAGGCTGAGGGGTCCTATTATGCCTATCCCTAATATCCTCCAGCACTGCATTGATGTCGTCAATGGACTGCCCCTTTCCCGAATCGAGCAGTTCCTGGATGGCTTCTCTCACATCATGAGGCAAGGCAGACTTTTCCGATGCAATGCTCCAAGGTTTAGTGCTCAGATTCGCATCGAGAATCCGGTTCAACCGGTGATACAGCCTCTCAAAAAAGCGCCGCTCTTTCCCTTGCAAAGCAGCATGGGCCTCCGCCGCCGCAGCATCTATCAAAAACTCGAAGTCGTCTAAGGACCAGACGAAACGCAGCCGGGTCCCCTCGACGACTCCGAACCGCAGCAGGTCCCGAAGCACCGTGTCCACAAACTTGGTCTCCGGACCCAGCAACAGATCACGCTCTTCGCGTGCCAGCAAAAACGATATTCGCTGTACGTTCGATTCATCCATACTTGCACCTTGTACCTCTAGCTGCCTCTACATTCCTTGAAACCCGGGCCGCCACCGGCGCCCCCAGCATCCTAACCCCATCCGCAGCACCCCGTCGATTCCTAGGGACGACCATCTTCCCGGCTTCGCAAAGTCCCGTCGACAAGAAGCCCACCGTGCTTCGCTGCGCGGCGCGATGAGTCGAGCCGCCGCAAGCTAGCTGTCTCTACTGCCGAATTCCGCCAGGACAAGCCCAGGCACTGTCGACAAGAACGTGAGACGCAAGCCTACTCGCGCCACTGCCCTGCCAAGTTCCAGAGGTACAACCGCAAAGACAGCAAGCGCGCCGCATCCTTTCTGCACTTATAGCACGTATACCGCGCGGCTTGCATGGATGCGGCGCGCCCGCACACAATCAACTATGAACGTCGACTACCCAAAAGACCGTCTGGGGTCCACTCGGAACACTGTATCCCCGGATTCGGACGGTCCAAGTCCCAGAAGCCAGCGTACCTTCCACACGGGCCCGCTCAAAAATGCTCACGCCCGAGTACCCTCTGGCCTTTTCCGTGCCGCCCGGATCGATAAGGTGAATGTCAATATCGTCGTGCTGCTCAGTCTGCCCTTCCGGCCACCATAGCGATGCCCGCATGTCCGACGCCCCCGAGCCGATGTTCAGGTTGATGTTGACAAGCGTGCCTTGACTGATGCTCACCTTGCCCCACCAGACCCAGCCGTTCACCGGCATTCGGAGCTGTCCCACCCCGCGGACGTTGTCGTAATTCGGCCACGCCAGCGTGCCCGAGTTGATCATGTGGGCATATACGGCTCCATTGTCATAGGTGCCGTGATCGCGCAGCCAGTTGCGCATGAGAGCGGCCGCTCCCGCGCCGTAAGGCGTCGCACCGCTCGTGCCGCCAAAGGTCTTCAGAGCCGTATTGCTGGCGTTGCTCGCCGTTTCGGTCTCATTCGGCGCCTGAAGATCAGGCTTGTAACGCCCGTCCGGCGCAGGCCCCTCACCTTGATTCCCATACTGCGCCTGCGTATCCACCTTATAGGCGCCTATGCCCAACACCTTGTGCGCAATCCCCGGCGACCTCACCGTACTTGCACCGGGTCCTGCGTTTCCGTTCGCTGCTACAACAACCGCGCCTGCGTCGTAGGCCGCATCCGCCGCTAAGGCAATGGCGCCGTTCTCGCCTTCACCAGCCTGCATTTCGCCAATGAAAACGCGGTCATACACCGCGATGCCTCGCTGGAATGCCCGAACCGCCGCCCCTGAGTCCAGACCGCCGTTTGTGTAAATCTGCCAGCTGTCTAACGTGATGGCCGTGACGCCGCGCCGTGTGTTGCCCATCTCATTGTTGCCTGCCATAATCGCCGCAGTGCACGTGCCATGGTTCCAATACGTGTCGTTTGGACTCCAACCAGGCGTACTCGAGTCGTTGCAATCCGCACCCCCATGCACGCAGTCGCGAATGTAATCAAGGTTGGACGGCGAGCTCAGCAGATCATGTGTCGGGTGCGTGCCCGTGTCGAGCAGGCCCATGTACCCGCTCGTCAGACCCAGGTTGAAATACGGATCCGACACAATCCGAAACCGTCCATCGTCTACGTCGTTGTTGGGATTCGCGTCCTGCGGCGGCTCTTCACCGGCAAACTGCGGCTGAATATAGGTCATCTCATTTGTCGCGAGCAGGTTCTCGACCTCTTTCACCTTGATCTCCGTCATAAAGGCATTGATCAGCCAGAACCGCTCCTTCAACGCAAGCTCTACCTCGTACTTCGCCGCCT
>CAZBQH010000261.1:0-2600 GCA_964493915.1 uncultured Nitrospiraceae bacterium | reverse complement strand
TGGGCAGCCTTCGAGGTGGCATGAGCATCCTTGCTCATGATTTCCTCCGGCAAGGGAGGACAGGTTTTCCAACCTGTCCGTAAGATCACCGCGGACGGATACATGCGCTGCTCCTTGTGATAGTGACCACGCGGGGCCGCATGGCCGGGGATGGACTGCGCACACCATAGTTTTGATTGCCTCTCTCCTGCTCGGTGATCTCCGTGGCCTCCGTGGTTGAATGTCTTGGTCCCACCTGCACGGGCAATTTTCGAGGCAGCCATCTCAATGATTTTGAGCGGTGACGTCCTCTGGCCCACCCCTCTCGAGGTTACCGAGGCCGAAGGAGCGGTGGTATTTACAAAATCGATTTCGCCAAGCGCTCCACCGAGCACCAAGGCCTCCTCTTCCACCGTCTCCGAGACAATCTTGACGATCCCTCCTGCTCCTGATAGCCTGCAATGCATCTCGCAAGCCTCCCGGGGCCTGCCGTGCCCGTGAGAAACCGATGTGGACGCGTCGGCGTTTCTTGACATATTATGGAGCGGAGGCAAAAATGGCTGCGGCCGGACGCCGGGTTCCGGCGCTCCTCCGATCTCGAAAAACGCGAACAGAAAGGATGGGGAGTATCATGAAACGAATCTCGATAGGCACATGGGCATATGCGATAGGGCCGTATGCGGATAATCCCGTACCTTGGGAAGAAATTCTTCAAAAGCTCAGCGAACTCGGGTTCGACGGCGTCGAACTCGGCGGCTTTGGCATCCATCCCAACCCCAATAATCTTCCCACCAAGGAAGACCGCGACAAATGCAAGCAGCAAGTCGCCGATGCGGGGCTCGCCTTCTCAGCCATGGCCGCGGATCTCTGGTCCCAACATCTGCTCGATACCGATGACAGCTCCGCCTATATGGACGAGTTCCGCAAGAACCTCGATTTTTGCGTCGACTTAGGCATCCCGGGCATCCGCGTGGATTCCGTTCAACCGCCGACCATTTTCGACCAGGTCGACCTTGCTACCGCTCGGGAGCGAGCTGTATCCACCTGGAAACAGTGCGCCCGCGAAGCCGCCGATAAAGGCGTCTACGTGACCTGGGAGTTCGAGCCCGGCTTCGCGTTCAACAAGCCGTCCGACATCATCCGCATCGTGGATGAGGTGAATGACGACAACTTCGGCATCGAGTTTGATACCTGCCACGCCCACATGGTGGCGGCGGTCGGCGCCCGGCAGCCCGGCGAGAAAGAAACGCTGCCCGGCGGCGCCCTCGAACTTGCCCAGAAACTCCGCGGCAAGATCAACCACATCCACCTCATCGATTCCGACGGCACTCTGCACGACAACGAAACCAGCACGCACGCTCCCTTCGGCGACGGCGTACTGGATTTCGACACCCTGTTGCCTGAACTCAACAAGGCCGGCGTCTCTCACGACTGGTGGACCATCGACCTCTGCTTCTGGCCGGATGCCTGGGTCGTCACTGAAAAATGCAAGAAGGCCGTGGATGAGTTGAATCAGAAATATGGGTGAGGCAAGCATCCGAGATGTGTTTTGGGGCAGTAAATGGACACTGAGAAGCATGTCGAGTATTGGCGCAAAGGCGCGGAAGAAGAATGGGAAGTTGCTGAAGATCTCTTTCGTGCCAAGAGATATCGCCACGCCCTCTTTTTCGGGCATCTCGCGATTGAAAAAATCGTGAAGGCCATTGTGACCAGGGAGACAGGTCAGGTACCGCCCAAAACGCATAACCTGCTGCGACTTTTGGACCTCTCGGGTCTACAGGGCACGCAGGAACAAAAAACAACGATGCGTCGCCTCAATATGTATCAACTTGAAGGACGGTATCCGGGAGAAATATCGGGAGCAGAGTTGGGCCGCGAACAAGCTTCCGAGTTGATGGAGGAAACGCGGAGGGTCCTCGAGTGGTTGAAGACGCAGTGTTAACGGCGATTCGGAGGTACATGGCTGCCTTGCCTGCGTACGGGATCCATGCCAGCAAGGTCATTCTCTATGGGTCGCACGCGAGAGGCAAACGACATGAATGGAGCGACATAGACGTGATTGTCGTCGCGCCCGAGTTTGACCGCACTCATGATGTGCGGCTGGTCGAGAATCTTTGGCTGGCGACAGAAGCCGTTGACGACCGCATCGAACCAATCGCTTGCGGTGAGCGCGAGTGGGAAACCGACGAAGGCCGGCCTATTATTGAAATCGCCCGGCAAGAAGGAATAGAGATCGCAGCATAGGCGCAAGAACCGGGATTGGTGTGTAATGGCAACCATGAAAGACATTCGGCGCGTGGCCCGTGAAATCGGCCGCCGCTTTGGCCCCGAACGCGTGGTTCTGTTCGGTTCGCATGCGCGTGGCGAAGCATCGCGTGACTCGGATGTCGATCTGCTTGTGGTAATGGAGGGCAAGGGCGAGCCGGTGGAGCGCGCCGTACAGATACGCATGCAGGTTCGTCCTCCCTTTCCGGTCGATATCCTTGTCCGGTCTCCGGAGCGCGTGCGCGAACGTATCGCCATGGGGGACAACTTCATGCGCGAGGTAGTAGAGAAGGGCGGCGGGCTCTATGAAACCCCTCGTTCTTTTGGGGGGAGAAAAAGGCCAAAACGGGTTTCCG
>CAZBQH010000260.1:0-3066 GCA_964493915.1 uncultured Nitrospiraceae bacterium | reverse complement strand
AAGCACGTAGACCATATGGCCCGGCTCTTTAACGTCCATACTGACCGTCTTAGCGACGTCTTCCACAATCGCAGCCGCCGTGAACAATACCGTCGGCGGAATGGATATCTTCGTGTCGCCGATTTTGTAGTCGTTCTTCATGCTGTCTTTGCCGCTGATCAGAGGGATGTCATAGGCGACGCAGACATCATAGAGCGCTTGGCACGCCCTAACGAGCTGGGCTAGCTTGTACTCGCCGTCCGGCGTCTTCTCGCTCTGCACAGGGTCCGGCCAGCAGAAATTGTCCAGACCCGCGATAGCACCCAGCCGCGCACCTACGCTGACTAGATTGCGGACGGCCTCGTCGATCGCGCAGGCCATCATCCAATAAGCGTCGAGGTCGCTGTACTTCGGGCAAATGCCGCAGGCCACTGCAATCCCCCGGTTCGAACCCGGAACGGGACGGATCACCCCTGCATCGCCCGGACCGTCTTCTGCGGCCCCTTGGAACTGCTTCAACACGCTTTGGGCAAGGACCTCGTGGTCATACATCCGCACAAAGGTCTCTTTGCTGCACACGTTGAGCGAGCCGAGCACCGCTTTGAGATCGGCGGTCAGGTCGCCGTCCGCGGCGACAGCCTCCTCTTCAAGCGCTGGCGGCGACCAGCGCGCCGTCAGCTCCATCCTGGGCACGCCCGTATGTACAAAGCTCATGTCGAGCGAAGCAATCAGTTTGCCGTCGTAGCAGCACTCGAGAAACCCGCTGTCAGTGAACTCGCCCAGCAGCGTCGCCTCGACCGCGCGCCGCCGCGCCAAGTCCAGAAACGCCTCGATGCGATCCGGCGGGACCGCAAGGGTCATGCGCTCCTGCGCCTCGGAGAGGAAGATCTCCCAGGGCGCGAGACCGGCGTACTTCAGGGGGGCCCGTTCGAGATGGATTTTGCAGCCGCCGGCACCGCGTGCCATCTCCCCCACGCTCGACGACAGTCCGCCGGCGCCATTGTCCGTAACGGCGCTGAACAGACCGAGATCGCGGGCCTCGAGCAGAAAATCCGCCATTTTCTTCTGCGTGATGGGGTCGCCGATCTGCACCGCGGTGGCAGGCGATCCTTCATGCAACTCTTCCGAGGAGAAGGTCGCGCCGTGGATGCCGTCTTTTCCGATGCGGCCGCCGCACATGACGATCAGATCGCCCGGCGAGGCCTTTTTCACATGGCTCGGTCTTCCGGCAACCGTCGCCGGGGCAAGCCCGCCTGTGCCGCAGAACACGAGCGGCTTGCCCAGAAAACGTTCGTGAAACACGATAGCGCCGTTCACGTCGGGGATCCCGCTCTGGTTCCCGCCGTCCTTCACGCCCCGGTGCACGCCCCGGAACACACGCCGCGGGTGCATAAGCCGCCGAGGGATCTTGCCGTCGTAAAAAGGCGAAGCAAAACAAAACACATCCGTGTTCAGAATGCATTTGCAGCCGAGACCCGCCCCGAGAATGTCGCGGTTCACACCAACAATGCCCGTGATCGCCCCGCCATACGGGTCGAGGGCGGACGGGCTGTTATGGGTCTCGACCTTCAGTGCAAAGTTCCAGTTCTCGTCGAAGCGGATCAAGCCCGCGTTGTCATGAAACACGCTGACGAGCCAGTCGATTTTCTTGCCGACCGCGTCGGTCGCAGCCTTCACGTAAGTCTTGAAAAGACTGTCAACAATGCGGGATTTCCCGGTTTCATCAATGTAGTTTATGCGGGCGTTGAAAATCTTGTGTTTGCAGTGCTCCGACCACGTTTGTGCGAGTATCTCGAGCTCGATATCAGACGGATCAAGGGAAAGGCCCGCATGCTGCCGGTGCTTACGAGTGGACTCGTCACGGTAATAGGCCTGGATTGCGCGCATTTCACCCACATCCAGGGCCAACATCCGGTCGCGGCTGACGGCGAGCAACGCATCATCGCCGACTTCGAGGTTGATCGAGCGTACCTCGACGGGGCTGCGATCCGTCACGATAGGCAGTCCAAGAAGCAATTGGCCACTTATTGCCTCGAGTTCCTCCGCCGACTTCACCACCCATCGCTCGATCAGCTCGTTCGCCAGAAGGTCGCGCGCAATGCGCTCGCAGGTCGCCTCGTCCAGCTTGCCCTTAATGGCATACTGCGTCGACTTGTACACACCCTCCCCGGGCGCCAGGTTCCGGCCTAACACATCCGCGACGCCCTGCGCAGAACTCTTGCCGACATTGTCCGTGACGCCTGGGCGAAACCCGACCTCGACAACGTAGTCAAAGTCGTAGTGCAGGGCGATCGCTTTGTCAAGAGCCGACTCCTGGATGATAGGATCTGTGAACAACTCGACGCGGATGCGTTCCAGTTCATCCAGACTCAGCCCTGCATCGATCGTATAGACGTCGATCGCCCGGACTTCCTCGACGTGAATGCCCAAGTCCTCGGCAAGCTGCGACCGGACTCCTCTGCCTGCCGGGTCAACCATCCCGGGCTTGATAGCAACTTCAATCCGGTGCGGCATAACGGACCTTCCCTTCGTAAGTCACCTTGCGGTCCCCCTTGACGACATGGCCGATGATCTTTGCATCATGGCTGGTCTGACTGAGCGTGTTCAGGGCGCGGTCGGCCTGATCCTCCGGGATGACAACCAGAAATCCCATGCCCATGTTGAATGTGCGCAGCATCTCCGCGTCCGACACGCCGCCGGTCTCTTGAAGAAACTCGAATATCGGCAGCGCCTCCCATGCATCAAGGTCTATGATCGCCCCTTGACCCTCGGCTAACGTCCGCGGCAGATTGTCGGTAATCCCGCCTCCTGTCACGTGGCACATGCCTCGCACATCAACCACCTTCATAAGCAGTTGCATCAGCTTGGCGTAGCTTATATGCGGCTCGAGAAGCGCCTCGCCGACCGTCCGCCCGACCCCCGGCATCGCATCCGTCACGTTCAGACCGGCCACCTCGAAACAGATCTTGCGGGCAAGGCTGTAGCCGTTCGTGTGCAAACCCGAAGAGGGCAGACCAAGAATCAGGTTGCCGACACGAATCCGCTGGCCGTCCACAATCTTCTTGCGGTCGACGACCCCGACAATAG
>CAZBQH010000259.1:0-18310 GCA_964493915.1 uncultured Nitrospiraceae bacterium | reverse complement strand
GAAACGACTCCTTCTTTCGAAAAAGGCGGCCATTCGCTGTAATAATGATGGTTGCTTTGCGCGCGCCCGGCTCGCTATCGACCAGTATCGCGACTGAGCCGCCCTCCGGCAAGACGTCTCGCGCATAGCGCAACACATTGCGGAAAAAACGGACAAGCTGCTTGCGCTGCATCATGACCGGCGGGACGCCCGGGTCGCAGTAGACTTCGACCGCCATTTGAGACCGGGGCTCTCGCTCACGTTCACGGTCAACTGCTTCATGGACGACCCCATGCAGATCCCCCACCTCCTTCTTCACACAGCCATCGGCAAGGGCAAGCGCTGCATGGACGGCTGCCGCGGCCTCCTCTACCGGTGTTCCTTGCTCGGAGGCAGTCAGCCGCACACGTTGCTCAGCCTCGCGCACCCGTTCGACGGCGCCGCCGATGTCTGTCGCCGCTTTGGGCGGCTCGCGGGTTCCCGTCAAACGCAGAAGCACCCCGTTAGGCGTTGTATCGATGCGACCGCCCCGGGTCGCCAGCGTCCAGCAGTGGTCCAATTGTTCGATCGCCACTTTGATATACCCGCCAAAAGAAAGACAAGCGGGCACGGCGCCCGGTCCGTCGAAGCTGACAGCCAACTGAGGCGCGCCGTCTTCGTCAGACAACTCCGCCACGGCCACTGCATCGGCCTCGAGCTGAATGTTTTCCAGTAGAAGGCGAACGGCCTGGAGGACCATGCCAGGATCGCCTACACAGTCTGGGACCGGCTCAATCTCGAAAAGGCGCCGTTCGTTCTCGAGTTCCTTTACGTGTGTTCTGATCAAGGCGGTTGGACTGTAGTGTGCATAGTGGGGCGCGGCATGGAGCTCGAGATAGGCGCGGCATGCCCGCATCGCAGGCAAGGCGTCAGCGGCGTCGCCCTGCTTGAGCCGCTCGAGGGCATAGGCGAGCGGCGCCTCCATTTCGTCGAGAATCTCGTCTAAGCCGGGTGTTTGGTCCATCAGCGTGCGCTTGCAGCAAGCCCTGTCAGGAGTCGTAGACACGTTCTGCGGCAACCACGATACCCGGCGCCGGCAATCATTCGCAATGTGCAGCCGGCTCTTTTCACACCTGAGCGCGTTGCGCTCGGGATCGTCTTGGAAGTATCGTAGGCAGGTCAAGGCAAACGGGACCAATTCGGAAGGAGATCGGTCATGGACATCTTCGGAAACAAATACACGACGCGTGAGTTGCGTAAGCGCGTAGGAGACATGGACCAGATCGCGGGCATCCGCGTCGTGCAACTGGACGACGGCAAGGCGCGGCCCACGCGGGCTGCTCTGTTTCACACAGGTTCGGGTTTGGCCTTCACGGTATTGCTCGACCGCTGCCTCGACATATCCGCCGCATCCTATTGCGGGAAGGCGATGGGGTGGCGCTCGACCACAGGCGACGTGGCACCGCAGTACTACGAGGCTGAAGGGCTTCGCTGGCTGCGGAGCTGTTCCGGCGGGTTATTGGCAACCTGCGGGCTGACCACCGTCGGACTGCCCGACGAGCGCAGCGCCCTCCTGGGTACGGGTCTTCACGGCCGGATTGGCAATATCCCAGCATGCAATGTGAAGACCAACCAAGAGTGGAAGGGCAACGATTACGTGCTGAGTGTTACGGGCACGATGCGCGAAACCGCTGTCTTTGCCGAGAACCTCGCCCTTACACGGACTGTGTCAACCAAACTCGGGGAAAGCCGGTTGTGGGTCCACGACGTATTGACAAATGAAGGGTTCAAAGATACGAAGTTCATGCTGCTGTACCACTGCAACATCGGGTGGCCGGCGGTAGATGCCGGCTCAGAACTGATCTCGCCAAGCAAGGCGGTTGCGCCTCGCGACGCCGAAGCTGTCAAGGGAAAAGAGCACTGGTCAGTCTTTGACCCGCCCATCCACAAGTACGCGGAAAAATGCTACTACCATGACATAAAACCAGATCCGAACGGCCACGTAACGGTCGCCATCGTCAACCAGGGCTTCGCGACGGGCGACGGTTTCGGCGTCTATCTGAAATACAACAAGAATGAGTTGCCGCGCTTCGTCGAGTGGAAGCAGATGGGCGAGCAGGACTACGTCGTCGGGATCGAGCCCTGCAACTGCGGGATCGAAGGCCGGCACATTGATGAAGAGCTCGGACTGCTTCACACGCTGAAAGCGGGGGAAAGCAAGGAGTTCCATCTCGAGTTCGGGCCCGTCACCAGCGCAGCCGAAGTCGAGAAGCTCAAACTTGCGCGGAGCAAGGTTCAGACGCAACTCGTCGACAGCTACAAGAAGTTTGTCCCCAAGCCGCAGTGATCCTCAACGCGGCATCCGGCTTTCAAGGCGGTAAACAAAAGCGAGCACCTCGGCCACGGCGCGATACAACTCCTCGGGAATCTCCGTATCCAGGTCGAGTTCAGACAACGCGGCCGCCAGGCCGGGGTCGTCTTGCACGTGAATCCCATGCTCCCGGGCGAGGGCGATGATGCGTTCCGCCAGATGGCCGGCGCCCTTCGCAACAATGCGGGGCGCCGCGTCTTGTCTCTCGTGATATCTCAGGGCGACGGCTTTGCGCCGGATCTTCTCCTCTTCTCCCATTAAGCCTCCACCTCGAAACCGCGGAACCGCTGCATCAGGCCCGCTGCTTCCCGCAGCCGATCGCCGTCCCACACCGTCACGGACACATGCGAACCGGGATAACCGACCGCCGCCAAGCCCGCCCTCAATACTGCGACTTCCTCTTCGATGGCGCGCGCGGTTTCTGGTTTGGCAACGCGAAACCGGCACATGCAAGAGTCTGCGTTCAGACTTAGAACGATCCACATGTCGCCGAGACGGGTCGTAGCCAGGTCAAGGACCACTGTCGCCCCATTCTTGCTCACGAATTGCTGTCCTTGCTGTGCTTCATCTCCGAAGAGATGCAGGTGAACCCTTTGGAAAAGGCCGTCCCACGGCACAGGCGCCTCGAGAAATAGGTATGGGCCGTCGAGGCTGTGCAGATTCTGGAGCTGGACCGCGTCCAGACGGTTGATGACGCGATCCACGGCTTCCTGAAATCGCCGCTCGATGCCGCCACGCCGCAGGTACCCGGCCAGCCCCGTCTGAGCGCGCAGCCGAAGGAGGAAGGTCGCCACATCCTTCGCCGCAGCGTCGAGCAGCGCATCGAGTTTGCCTGAGGCCGTCGCCATGGCCGCCTTGCGCTCGAGGCCCCGGCTCCCGTATCGAGCTAGATGCCGGAGCGCCCTCTCGATGTCCGCACCTGCCCAAAGCATAACGCCGCCTAGTACGTCATGAGCCTGAGCCGCAAGCGCCGCTGGGATTGCACCGGTGCCGGCCGCTTCGGCTATCGCATTCAGAATGGTTTCCAAGTCGGCGCCGGTCGTCCCCTGGAACAAGAAAAGCCCCGCCAGTTGGCGCAGGGCGTCCTCAGACTGCGGGAGATGCTGCGGGACCAGATACGCCATGTGATTCGCCAGAGACAATGCGCCCAACAAGCGCAATACCGCGACAAGCTCAGGCGACGGCTGCGGCGGCGCTTGTGCCGGCGTGCCCCCTGGGGACACCGTTCCGGGCCGCTTTGCCGGCGCCGGTATCGATTGGGAAACGGCGCCAAAACCATGCGCCGAGACTGAAGTTTCTTCCGCAGCCGCCTGGGTATTGGGAAAGACGCGCACCTGCAAAGCAGGGCCTGCTTCGAGGATCTCGACGCGAACCGGCTGACCCGGGTCGAAACCTCGTGCCCCTGTGAGCGGGATCCGGATGCCCCCAACAAGGAGGGAAAGGCGGCCCGGTGTCCCCTGGATGGTTGTCGTGATCGTGCCTCCCGGTTGCAGCCCGCTGCAAACGGCACTGTCCGGCGAAAGCGTGAAGACGGTCGGGGCAATGCCGCCGGGGCCAGCCAACTCAGGGGCCTCCTCCCTTGTCTTTGCGTAAACTGAGGATGAGGCGTATCTCCCCTTTGCCGATGCCGAGTTCCCTGGAGATGTCGGCGACGCTCATTCCGGCGTCGCTGTAGTCATAGATGCGCCCGTGAAGCGGGCTGGGCTGGCCTTGTCCATTCCCGTTTCTCGAGGACCCTCGCTCATGTGCCTGCGACCCGCTGCGGCGAGGGGCGTCCATATTCAACAGAGCGCGAAAAGCCTGGTGAGCGGCTGCAACCTCTTCCGGCGATTCCGGGGCGATCTCGGGCATCTCGACGTTGTTCGGATCAGGTTCGTCGCCGGCAAAATCCAGGCCTACCCAGTCGTCCGTTGACTCCTCTCCAGGAGCTGAACGCGGCGGCGCGACCGCATCAAGCGGGTCTTTGCCGGACCCAACCGCGGCTTGGTTAGAAAGAGGGCCGGACGGTTCATTGCCTTGCTCACCGTCCTCCAAAACTTGGTTTGCGTAACCTGCCTGTTTTTGGACGCTCTCGACGTCCGCTTGGGCGTTCGCCAAACGCACGGCTATATCCCGCTCGCTATTGCGCAAGAAGTCAATCTGCTCCAGCGCGGCATCAACAGTCCGTTTGATGTAAGCGACCTTTTTGTCCAGGCTCTCATTGAGTTGGCGGGCCAGTTGCTGCTGTTCACGAAGCAGATCCCGCATTGTTTGCAGCAGAATCATCATGTTGGGAAGATCAGTCTTGGGATTCCGGGGCGCGATCCGTTCATTCCGGCCAGCCGCCGCTGCCTTCCTAAGAACGGCTGCGATGGATAACAGCGAGAGCAGCACAAGTCCTCCGCCGAGTGCGAACAAGACGTCTCGCCACATCACAGGCCAATCCGCCATCGTTGCTGCTGCTCCTTGCCTTGACTTCCCGCCCTTTCGCTCACGAGGGCCGGGCCCTGACTGGAAAAGGGCAGGGCTGTGCGATTAGCGCACTATTACACAGACACGTCCAGATGGCGCCCCTCGCTGTCTTGATCCAGGGCCGACCCAGCCGCGTGCGCCGTGTCCTTTTCGCGGTGGTCCCGTTCCTTATGCCGGCGTCTGCCAGCATAGGGGTTGCGCCGTTTCGCCTCCGCATCCACGTGTTCACCCTGGACCTCGGGCGAAGTGCTGACCTGCGTCTCGGCGCGCAGACGTTCCTGCGCTTCCTCGTCAGCATGGCGTTGCATCGCGATAAGCGCCATCCGGTCCGCCACTTGCTGGATCCGGTCGACAGCGTTTACGCGGGCCATCTCGCTTGGCAGGTCTACAGGCTGAGGCATCAGGCGCCTCCTCGTACGACCTTTCGCAGTTTCTGCATGGCCGCCTTATGTATTTGACAGACACGCGACTCTGTTACGTCGAGCACCATGCCGATTTCCTTGAGCGTCAACTCCTCATAGTAGTACAAGTTTAGCACTTTTTGCTGCTGGTCAGGCAACTTCAGGATGGCTTCAACCAAACGCTCCTGCCGTTCCCCCTCGACTGCCACCTTTTCCGGATTGGCGGCCCGCGCGTCGCTGGTCAAGTCGATCTTGCGCCCATCCTCGCTCTCGTCCGAAGGCAGGTAGTCATCCAGCGACACGATGTGGGCTGTTTGAAGCTGCGCCATGGCCTCGTCCACCTGTTCAGGCGTCGTGTCTAACTCGGCTGCAATCTCCTCGATGGTGGGATCCCTGCTTTCTTTCTGGCGCAGGGCATCTCGCGCTTCATTGATTCGCCGTGCCATCGCCCGGAGCGAGCGCGGCGCCCAATCGAGCGAACGGATCTGGTCGATGATCGCACCCCGCACCCGGATGGAAGCATAGGTCGAAAACTTAATGTCCTGAAAGGGATCGTATTTCTCGACGGCGTCGATTAACCCCAGCACGCCCCATCCGACGAGGTCGTCCATCTCGACGCTGGACGGCACATGAATCGCAATGCGCCCCGCCACGTACTTGACGACGCGCATGTAGCGCACGATCAACTCCTCGCGGGCCTCAGGGTCGGCGTTATTCTTCCAGCGCGCCCATAAGGTCTTTTCGTCTGCAGCAATCACCGAAGGCTCTCGATTCGCTCCCGCGGACTGACGATCTCCGTAATGCGCAGCCCAAACTTTTCGTCCACGACAACAATGTCTCCACGAGCGATCAGCTTGTCGTTCACAAGCAATTCGACGGGTTCGTCAACGGCATGGCCTACCTCGATGATCGACCCCGGACCAAGGTTCAGGATGTCCTGGATCGGCATCTCGACATGGCCGAGCCGCGCCGTCACTTCGAGCTGGATGTCAAGGATCACGTCCAGATTGGGACCTTCAGGCAGCTTCGCAGACAGTCTGCCCCTGTCAACTTCGTTCGGCGTCGCCGGGCCGGCCGCGACGTCGTTTGTATCCGCGTCGGCCAGTTGATCCTCCCGATTTGTGCCGCTTCCTACGGTTGCTGCAGTTATCGTCTCGAGTCTCTCTGAAAAAAGGAGGACGCCAGGAACCTTCCCGATAGTTGGACCGGATGCAGTGAATTCCACTGCAATCGGTTTGCCCAGCAGTTTCGCGAGCTGTTCTCCCGTATCTTTCCGTACAGAGGCTAAGCCGATATCCCGAAATTGGACGGTTTGGCTGAAGGCCTTCTCGAGGTTGACGGCACTGCCGCCAAGGCAGGCTTCGCAGAATTCCACAAGGCGGGGCTCGTTTTCCTCGGCGATCAGCGTGTCGCTTGAAAGCGACGGGTCATCCAACGCTGCGGCCGCCAACGTATTGAGTTCAGCTCCGCCCCATAACAGCGCAATGGCCCCCCTTTCGACGATGTCGGCCTCAAGTACGACCCCATGAGCAGCTGCGAGCCCGTCCAACTGGACTGGCGAAACCGGTTTCGCATCCCCGACGGCCAATTCAAGCGCGCTGCCCGTCATAGACCCAGCCCTCTCGAAGAATCCGTCCAGGACACGCTCAGCGAACGATTTCGAAGCTGCGGCATCCATGCAACCTTAATCTCCCTGGACCAGGCTGACGATCTGAACGGCGCTCTGATCCCCCCGTTTGCCAGGCCGCGCTGTGAATCTTCGAATACCGCCTACCTCGACCGGCAGAGGCATATGCACGCTCGTCGGCAACGGCACAATATCGCCCACTTCAAGCCGTGCAATGTCCTGAAGATTGAGCCGTACCCTGCCCAGTATAGCGTCCACAGGCACGCTGCAGTTGCGAAGGGCCCGGGAGACAGCCTTCCGTACGCTCTCGGCCAACTCCGGTTGGAGCCGCCGTTGGAAATGGGTCTGAGCGGAGATTTGGTCAAGGATCGGATTGAGCAACATCAGAGGGACGCAAAAATTCATCGAGCCCGCCGCCTCTCCAACATGAATCTCGTAGCCGGCTAAAATGACCATCTCACTGCCGGGCACTATCTGTACGATCAGCGGATCGCTTTCCTGATTCACAATGCTGCAGTCAAACTCGACCAACTGACCCCAGGACCGCTTCAGACAGTTCAGAAACATCATCACGAGACGGTGAATGATCCTATTTTCGATCTCCGTCAGCTCCCGAGGTTGCGGCAAATTCGCACCCTTGCCGCCCAAAACCCGGTCCACGGTAGGGAATACGATGGATGGGCTCAGCTCGAGGACTGCATGACCCTCGAGCGGGTTCATATCGATGATCGTGAGCGAGGTCGGCCGCGAAATGGAGAGGATAAACTCGTCATAGGTGAGCTGGTCTATGGATGCCAAGTCCACGCGGACAACTGTCCGCAAGAAAGGGGGCAAAACAATGCTTACCTCGCGTGCAAAGGCCTCAAAAAGGCTCTGCAGCCCTTTGAATTGCTCTTTGGACACCCGTTCGGGCCGGCGGAAGTCGTACGTGGTCAGTTCGCTCTGTGGCACGGGGGCCTCGCCGGGTTCCTCGATCGGGATGTCGCCGGTAGAGACAGCGCTCAAAAGCAGATCGACTTCATCTTGGCTGAGAATCTCGGTCATGCGCTATCCCCTTTCCAGCGGAGAACAGGCGCGAGTATAGCATAGGACTTGGCGCTGTGCAAGACCGATGAAAACTCCTAAGGCATGTGTTTATAGATACATACAGCAGACAGCTGCGCCTTCGGAGCCTTTGTCAACTTTTCCTGGCAGCGATACGTTGTATTTGATGAAAGCCGAGCACCAGCCGGACCCCCTGACTCCCCCACAGACCCGGCTAACAGCGCGCGCGGGCCCTCCTCGTACCCCAACCCCCCGCGCGCGCTCCTCTCAAACACGGCATAATGGTCCTTTCATATATGGTTAGCGCGGCATGTCGAGGCTAACCATATCCCTGGTAATCCGATCGGCCTTGAAATTCCGCGTAGTTTTCACGTAATCTTGCAGAAAGGGACCAAGGCCATCGGGCTGCAGTTCGCATGGGTAGCTGCATGAAACATCTGAAGCCAGCACGTAAAGCACTTCCAGCCCGAGGCGTCTGCCTATGGCCCGGGAAGTGTGTCTGTTTCACCTACGTTCTCGCTGAAGACCCAGCGGTCGACCATGTAGGTTGCGAGGCGTTGCCCGCCGAGTTTCTTTTCAGGTGGCTGTCAGCGGCTTTTCCCGACTCGAATCTTCTCGCTGATACTCTTGGATTGGTGCTGAAAGGAAGTCCAGCCTGATGACCCAGCACCTGAAAGCGGCCTCACGACCCCGGCCCGCAGAGGCCTTGTCCTTTTCTCAGTGGGTCCTCTGTCTGAGTTACAGTGAGTGCCGTCATTGTCTTAAGGATGAAGACTGTTTCGTAGAACGGGTTGCGAAAGCGGGGGATACGGCGTCTTAAGACATACGGGGGCAAGGGGCCCTTGCCTGTCCCTGGTCCAGCGTAGCGAGGCGATCGATTCGCTGCAAACCGCTGCAATGCACTGAGGACAGCAAGAGTCCGAAGGGGTCTATAACAAGGTCAGGAGACAACAGGGGGAAAGGCACAATTCTATTCTGGAAGCTTGCATGTATATTGTGGCTATGTTAGCATGTACACGATATCTTGTGGATTTCTTAACGGCATAGTAGCGGCTGTCCATGATATTGTAGAGCAGCAGCGTCGTGGGGAAGGGGTTGCTGCGTGGGAACGTATAGCGGAGAACACCGATGGGCACGCGCAGCGCGCTTGTGAGTTTTCCCGGGTATCCCTTTTCATTGGATGTTCTTATCCCGGACGGGCTGTCGGCCGCCATTGCAGGCCGCCTCGTCGAGCGCGGCCATGAAACCCGGATCCATGACTACGGCGTCTTAGAGACCGTGGAACGGGTGGTCCCTCATGGAATGCGCGATCTCTTGTTACGCCTGGTGGATCGCTTTCTCGAAGAGAGACCCTTAGCCCCGCTGGGTACGCTTGCAGCCCTTCTGGACCTCTCTCGAACCGACCGTGCTTTTCGCGTTTTGCGCCGCCGCCTCTGTGTTGAGGCGGCAGACGCGATCCTGACGCGTGGGCCGTTGGATTTCGTCGCCTTTCATGTAAAGGACCCGGACGACTTGGAACCTGCCGCGCGCATCGCCTCGCGACTGCGCGAGAAGGGCTCGAAGTCCGTACTCGTTATCTATGGAGACTATGTCGTACAGCAAGGGCCCATGCCTGGTTTGGGAAAGGGCATGTTCGACTGTGCTTGCGTCGATCATCCCGCCGACGCCGTGCCGGCCTTGGCGGACTCGATCGGCTGTGGGCGTTCATGGGACGGTGTGCCGGGCATCGTGGGCAGTTCCAGTAAACGCCGCGTCTGCGACAGCCCGTCACATAACGGAGCACGCTGGAGTCCCTTGCACGGCTATGGGCCTGACGTGTATCCCGCTGTGTCCGAGCGGCGCAAGTTCGGGCTTTACACAGTCAACGAAGAGGTCGACCCGATCGGTCCCCTGGCTTCCAAGGCAGAGCATGTTCATTTCGAAAACCTGAGCCGCCGGCTGGCGTCAATCAGGGAAGATTGCGGAGCCACGGTTTTCGCGTTGCATCTGGCGGACCGTGCTCCCGCGCGCGTAAGAGCGTTGACGTCTGCACTAAGGGCCGGCCGGCTGGACCTCTCCTATTGCCTGACGGGTTGCACATCGCCCCTGGGCCCGGGCGAGGGCGCCGCCCTTGCGTCATCGGGTTGCAGGACCGTGGGTTTTGACGTCGTTACGGGCAGTCAGCGGCTTCATGACAGGCACTATCGATCGGGGTGGACGATCACAGAACTGGAGCAGGCGCTTCGAGCCGCAAAGGCAGCGGGGCTTTTTACCGTGGCCCGCTTCGTATACCCCTGCATCGAGGACGACAGGCATACGTTGGCTGAGACGCTTCGCTTGGTTGACCGGACAGGGCCGAATGCGGCATTCGTGGAGACATCCTTTGGGTCTTTGCAGAGCGGCAGGGCGACATCTCGCGGTTGCCGTTCGCTCGAATCGACGTCGAATCACTTTCCGCTGCCGCGCGGCCGGTGGCAAGCGCCTGCCGGCCGGCTGGGCATTCGCACGCCGGGCCAAGTTGTGCGTGAGAAGGAGTCTTTTGCAGCGGAACTGACGAGGCGGGGCGTCACGTGCGGCCTGACGGAGACCGATGCGCTCATCGCCATGTTCGCGGGTTTCGAGCGCCAAGAAAGGACCTTCAAACGGCTGGTGTCGCGGTGGTTTCTTACTGGGGATGCCGCTTCTTTGGCTTCCCTGATAGAGCGCTTCAATCAGGCTGCGACGCCTGTCGCAGCGCGCAGTGCAGTGGGAGGGTAAGGGATGCCTCGGGCGGCCGTCGTAATAACGGGGATCGGCGTGTTGGCGCCGAACGGCATCGGACGGGAGGCGTTCTGGAATGCGCTTCGATCAGGTGTCTCGGGAATCCGGAGGTTGGACCGCTTCGACGCCTCTGAATTCCCGTGTCAGATTGCCGGCCAGCTTTGGGAGTTCCGTCCTGAGGATTACATGAGGGCGAGCACGGTCCGTCACTGGCATCGCCACGTGCACCAGGCTGTGGCTGCGGCCCGTCTTGCCGTGGAAGACTCGGGCCTTGCCAAGGCCGGCTATGAGAGCGAGCGGATCGCTGTTGGTTTTGGAACGAGTATCGGCAGTCCCAACGAGGCCTACGAAACCCAACATAGAGCATTCGAGAGTCAGGGCTACCGTAAAGTAAGCAAATTGGCATCTTCGGCCTTCGCAGGTCATGCGGCCACGGTGCATGTCAGCATTGATTTTGGTTTGCGGGGTCCCGCCATTACCATTGCGAGCGGGTGCACCACGGGACTCGACGTGCTGGCTTGGGGGCGCGACCGCATCCTGAACGGCCAGGCGGACGCCGTGCTCCTGGGCGCCACCGAGTCGCCCCTGTTCCCCATGTCTTTCGCCACGGCCTGCGCCTTGGGCATTCTGTCCACATACAACGACGAACCGTGCAAAGCGATGCGCCCATTTGATCGCAACCGCAGCGGGATAGTGCTGAGCGAGGCGGCTGTTGCCTTGGTACTGGAACGTATAGATCATGCCCAAGCGCGCGGGGCCCGTATTCTCGGGGAGTTCGCGGGGTACGGCGCTGCCTCTGAAGCAGAGAATCCGCTTATCCTCGACAAAGAGGGAAAAGCCTTAGCGCGGGCGATTCAGACAGCGCTCCGAGACGCCGGTCTTGCAGTCCATGAAGTAGATCATGTGCAGAGTCACGGCATTTCGCTCGAGATGTACGACTTGTGCGAGACCAACGCCTACAAACGTGCTTTGGGCAAGACCGCCTATCGGGTTCCGATTTCTGCAATCAAGTCAATGACGGGCCAGGCCTATGCGGCAGGGGGACTGCTGGGCGTTGCTGCTGCGCTTATGGCGCTTGACTGGGGGGTCGTACCGCCTACGCTGAATCTCGAGGACCCCGACCCCGCCTGCAATCTGGATTTTGTGCCGGTAAAGGCGCGGCTCAACGATGTGCGGACTGCACTGGTTACAGCCATCAGTTTTGGCGGTACCCACAGTGTGGCTGCGCTAAAGCGGGCTGTATGATGGCGCCTTACGCAACAACATGGAACATACTGGCGGCGATATCGTGCTTGTTTCTGGGAATGGCCGTCGTCCTTCATAATCCGGGCAAGCGGGCGCACCTTGCTTTTGGTTTACTGAGCTTGAATCTGATGCTCTGGAGCCTGTGCGTCACGGCGATTATCCACGCCCGCGAAGAAGGAACGGCCCTGTTTTGGATTCGTACGACTTTTGCAGTGTCGTCGTCTCTGCCCGCCACTTTTTACCTGTTCATCGGCTTCTTCCCGCGTCAGCGCTTTGAAGGCCAGCGATGGCTGATGGCCTTCTTGGCGGGGTCGGTCCTTGTTCTCGCCTTGGCTTCTTACAGTCCTTGGTATATCGAAGAGATCAGCGTCAAGCCCGGCTTTGCCCCCAATGTGACGTACGGCCCGGTCTTCTATTTTCTCTCCGTTACGGTTGCGATGGCTATGGCTGCATCCTTCGCGAATCTTACCGCCAAACTCAAGATTTCGGTAGGCGTGAACCGCCGCCAGATCCACCACGTTATGCTCGGGGTCTTTGTTTCGACCCTTTTGGCAACGGTTACGAACATCCTTGCCCCCATCCTGGGCATCGGCTCGTTCGAGGCGTACGGCCCTGGTTTCATGGCCGTCATGATGGCCATCTTCGCCTATGCAATGATCCGGTATCATCTGCTCGACATCTGGGTCATTTTTTCGAGAACAACCCTCTACTTGCTCGTCATTACGTTTGTCGCCGTCACGTTCGCCCTGATGATGACCGTGTTTCCCTTGGGTCGCGGTGCGGGCGCGGAACCTTGGGGCCTCCTGCCGACGACCATCGCAGCGATCATCATTGCCTTGGTGCTTGTGCCGCTCAAGGAACGGCTGCAGTCGTTCCTGGACCGTGCATTCGTTAAACGGCGCTATGACGCCCAAACCCTTCTGACCCGTGTGAACCGCAGCGCCGTTCAGATTGTGCAGCTCGACGAACTCCTTCGCACGGTGGCCGACGATATCCAGCAGACCATCGGCATTAAGCGGGTCAGCGTGCTTCTTGTTGATGAGGAGACTCCCGGTTCTCTAGTGACGGAGTACTCGACGCGCCCCTTGGACCTCGGCGTGCGGGCAGTGGATCATGCCCCGTTGCTCGATTACGTGCGGTCTCATCCCCGTCCGTTGGTACTCGAAGAGATTCTTCACGCGCGGCCGAGTAAAGAAGGTATTCGACTGGCGGGCCATCTTGCCGATTTGGACGCATACCTTTGTTTGCCCTTGGTCTCGAAGTCCGGTCTGGTGGGCCTGCTGGCTCTCGGACAGAAGGTCTCGAACGACATCTATTCAGCGACCGATCTCGATGTGTTTACGGCGCTGGCAGCACCATTAGCAACCGCTATCGAGAACGCCCGTCTTTACCGAAAACTCGAGGAAGCCAACCTGCACCGGGCGTTGATTCTCAGCAACATGCGGGGCGGCGTCATTGCGGTCGACATGGCAGGCAAAGTAACGACCGTCAACCAGCGTGCCAACGAGATTCTTGGCCCGGTGAAACTGGGGGACCCGTTGAGTTCGCTCACCAAGGACATTGCCCGGGTCATGAAGTATACGCTCGATGAGGGCAAGGGCCTCACCGACTTCGAGTCCACCATCGAGCATCCTGGGGGCTCGGAAGTGGCCGTAGTCGTCTCCTCTTCGGTGCTTCAAACGCCCGACCAGAGACCCAGGGGCGCGATGGCGCTCATCTACGACCTGACCCAGGTAAAACGCCTGGAACAGCATGTGCAGCGGGTCGACCGTCTCTCGTCGATAGGCACGCTCGCCGCCGGCATGGCCCACGAGATTAAGAATCCTCTCGTGTCGATAAAGACCCTGAGTCAGCTTTTGCTCAACCGATACGAAGACACAGATTTCCGGGAGACCTTCGCGGAGCTTGTGCCTCATGAAGTGGACCGGATCGATCGCATCGTAGCGCGTCTGCTTGATTTCGCGCGCCCAAAACCTACGCAGTTCCAACTGCAGGATCTGCGCCAGATTGTGGAGGACGTGATCGCCTTGGTCGAGAATCAGGCCCGCAAGAACTCGATTACTATCGAGACGTTATTTCCGAGCGAGCCCGGGCTTGTCTACGGCGACGAGCAACAGCTTCACCAGGTGTTTCTGAATCTCATTTTGAACGCCATCGAGGCTATGAAGGATACTGAAGGCGATGTCTTGCGCATCATGATTGAACACGGCCCCATGCCCGGCGATCGCAGTCCGATGGGGACACTCAATGAAACGGAAGCCGTAAAGGTCTCCGTAACCGATTCAGGATCGGGCATCGATCAGGCTAACCTCGAACGTTTGTTCACGCCTTTCTTCACCACGAAGGAAAACGGGTGTGGGCTCGGCCTTTCTGTTGTACACGGCATCGTTACAGAGCATCATGGACAGATCGACGTCTCCAGCATAACGGGCAAACGTACGACATTTGTTGTGAGCCTACCGGTTGCAGCAAGCATGTCAACGGTCGAGTAAGAAGGACGCCGTCGTGTCTGCAAAGGGGCGCTTGATCAAAAAGAATCAGGCGGCGCTGGGCTTGGGCGGCCTACAAGATGCATAGGTATAACAACGGTCTGGGGCTCCAGACAAGTAGATTGGGCAGGCTATGAACGTGTTGCTCGTCTTGGCTGAAGACAAAGCCTTGTACGAATCGCTTCGGGCAGCACTCCCGGAGACGGACCTGCTCCTTCTCGAATCGACGGTCGAGCGGGCTTTGCGGCGGCTTATCTCACTCAAGGTGGACGCCGTCCTCATTGACGACACGCCCCGTCTTGGCCGGGAAGCTTTGGCGCGCTTTCAGGAATCTGCCCCCGGGCTGCCGAACGTGGTGTTTGCTGCGCGCTCGGATGCAGAGACGCTTGCCAGTTACACCATGGCAGGAGCGCGGGCGGCGATCCCCAAACCGTTCTCATGCGACGACCTGAGCCGTGCACTGCACAAGGTGCTTCAGCCGGTCCCCGCCCCGCCCGAGCCTGCGGCGCAGGCCAGTCAACCGGCGGCTGCTATGCCGTCTGCACTTGGCCAGCACCAGACGGCCCTGCGATGGCTGAGCCGCTTGTCCAGCCATATCAAGGAACCCGAGTCGTTGACCCGGTCTCTGGTTGATGCGGCAACCGACATTTTCGACGCTGTGCGCGCCGTCGTTTTGCTTGAGGTCGAAGGATCTGTTCGTGTTGCTGCAAGCCACGGTCTTGCACCTTCCGTTGCAGACACCGTCAAACTTGATTTCTCGACAGGTCTGATGCGGTGGTTCGAGCAGAACGTGTGTCTTATCGATCGAGAAGCCAATCAGGCGGCGGCCGATGCCGTAAAAGAGATGAAAGTGCTCGGCGCGCGCCTGGGAGCGCCACTGCTCAGTTGCGGCCGGGTATACGGAGCAATCCTCGTTGGGGAACGGGCTTCGGGGCTGAACTACACAGATCAGCAACGCGAGCTTCTCACCTCAGTGGCGCGTTGCGCCAGCACGGCCATCGACAATTCCCGGCTGTATCTCGATGCGTCGCGGCAAAGAGCTCGTCTCGACACCGTGCTAGCAAACGTTACGGCTGGCGTCGTGGTTGTCGCGCCCAACAAAACCGTAACGCTGATGAACCAGAGTGCTGAACGCATCCTTCAGTTGCGGGCGGCCGACATGATGGGACGCAGTGTTCAGAAACTGGGCTCGGGCTTTGCCGACGTAGTCTTGCGCACCTTGGCCGAGGGCAAGCCGCGCCTGCGCCAGGAAGTCCGCGACCCAGCGATTGACGCCGTTTTGGGATTCAGCGCCGCTCCAGTGGGTCAGGAGGGGGTCGTGGTCATCTTCTCCAAGATCCCCGAGGAGAAAGCGAGCAGCGAGGATGTGGCCTACAGTCCCTTCTGGGAATACCTGGCTTCGCGTGTCGCTCAGGAAATCAAGAATCCCATGGTTGCTGTAAACACCTTCGCCCAGTTGCTGCCGCGCAAATACGATTCCGAGGATTTCCGGCACGCCTTTGCAGAAGTGGTCCAGAAAGAGATTGTACGCATCAACACAGTTGTGGAGACGCTCTTCGAGTTCGCCCGTCATCCACGCCTTGTGCTGCAGCATGCCGATGTGAACGAGACTGTTCGCAGCGTGCTGCAATCGTTCGAGAAGGAACTCAGCGAGCGGTCCATTGAACTCGAGGTCAACTATGCGCCGGGGATGCTCGGGGCAGAGCTGGACCCGGTCTACTTTGCCCAAGCGGTCCACAACGTGGTTCAAAACGCCATCGAGGCCATGCCCGAGGGCGGGAAGCTTGCCGTGCAGACGCGAGAACGCGGTAAAGAGTGCGAAGTCACGGTGTCCGACACGGGGCCGGGGGTGTCGCCTCAGGATGCGCCCTTGATCTTTCTGCCGTTCTTTAGTACTAAAGAGCAAGGGATGGGTCTAGGTTTGACTTTTGCCAGCAGAATCATGCGGCAACACGACGGCGAGCTGAAGCTCGCCTCAAGTGAACAAGGGTGCGGGGCATTCTCCTTCAGTTTGCCCTCAAAAAAGGACGCCGATGCAGACCATTCTGGCCATTGACGACGAGTACAGTGTGCGGCAATCATACCGCCTTATCCTATCGCAGCAGTATAAAGTGGTCCTTGCCGAGAACGGGCAAAACGCGCTCGACATCCTGGAGCAAACCGACGTCGACATGGTGTTGCTGGACCTCATGATGCCCGGCATGCACGGACTGGATGTCTTGAGTGAACTGACCGTCCGCGACCCTTCCCTGCCGGTCGTTGTCGTCACGGCGCTGAACTCCGTATCAACGGCTGTGGACGCGATGCGCCGCGGCGCCCGGGACTACACCATCAAACCATTCGATGTCGATGATCTGCTCCTTCTCGTCGAGCGGATTCTAAGTGAGCGGCGGGATCACATGGAACTGCAAGTGTTGCGCGACTTCGAGCGGAGCGGCTTCGAATCCATTGTGGGCAACAGCGGCGCCCTTTTCGAGGCCCTGACCGCGGCACGCCACGCCGTCAACGTGGATTCGACAGTCCTCATTACCGGCGAGAGCGGCACGGGCAAAGACATGCTTGCCCGAGCCATTCATTCCGCTGGGCCTCGGGCCGGCATGCCGTTTGTCCATGTATCGTGTTGCGCCATCCCCGCCACCCTTTTCGAGAGCGACCTTTTCGGTCACGAGAAAGGGGCTTTCACCGGAGCGACCGACAAGCAGTGCGGCAAACTCAAGGTGGCCGACGGCGGCACGCTGTTCCTGGATGAAATCGGCGAAATGCCCCTCGAAGCCCAAGCCAAGCTTTTGCGGGTGCTGCAGGACGGGGCTTTCTACCCGGTTGGCAGCGCCAAGATCGTCGAGGTCGACGTTCGATTCATTTGTGCGACCAACCGCAATCTCCATGACGCCATCAGCCAACGCGCGTTCCGCCAAGACCTGTTCTACCGGATCAATGTGGTGCCTGTCGAGATGCCTCCCCTGCGCCGCCGCCGCGAGGATGTCCCAGATCTCGTGGCCCACTTCATTGCCAAGCAGGGCCCAAAGGTGGGTTCGCATGCAAAAGCGTTTTCCCAGGAAGCGTTGAACCAAATGGCCGCCTATGACTGGCCGGGAAATGTCCGCGAACTCGAGAACGTGGTGCACCGGGTCCTGCTTTATCATGCAAAGGAGGAAATCATTAGACCCGAACACCTGGCCGGGGCGCTTCCACAAGGCAGGCATACAGAACCTGCGAAGCTGACCGAGTTCGAGGGGCTCTCGCTGGAAGAAGCGACGGGTAGCCTCGAGAAACACTTGATCGAACATGCGCTCAAGCGCTCGGATTATGTCCAATCGCGCGCAGCCGATCTATTGGGCACAACCCGCCGGGTCCTGAAATACAAAATGGACCAGCTCGGCATTAGCGCTGAACCGGACGAGCCGGACTCTTCGCGCCGACCACAAGACTTTGTCGACACACGCCAAACGAATTGACGCCCCTTCTTGTATCTGGCCTACAAATAGTGTTCCCAAGGGTAAGGCCGTGCCCTCCAGGGCCCTGCCCCCCTAGAATCCGCCCAAGATTCCATTGTCTTAATCAGTTTGCTCCATTTCGTGGTTTCTGTTTCATGGAAGCTGTGTGGTATCCTCCGCCCCTGTCATGCGCCTGTCCCGGTGATTCTCGAGGGGGTCATGGACTCCCAGTAACGAGCGGACGTCTCGAGCATATCTCTCTATGCGCTTATCAGGGGCGCCGGTTGTGTTTCAGTCAGAGCTGGACAGAGCGAGGAAAGCGAGAATGGATCTTCTCGACAAGTGTTATCAGTTCACGCGTGCCAAAGAGGTCATGCGTCAGGGGTATTATCCCTATTTCATGCCTCTTGACGACACGGAAGGCGCCGTCGTTTCCGTGAAGGGCAAAGAGCTCGTCATGGCCGGCTCGAACAATTATCTTGGGCTCACGACCCACCCGAAGGTCCGTGCCGCCGCCATTGAGGCAGTCGAGCGCTATGGCACAAGTTGCA
>CAZBQH010000258.1:0-7877 GCA_964493915.1 uncultured Nitrospiraceae bacterium | reverse complement strand
CCCTTCACGGTCCGCCTGACGATACCGCCGACGGTACTTCTTCAGCGCCTCCCGCGCCCGCTCTCCTGCCATCGCGCACCCTCCCTCCCGGTAAGATCCTAGATGGCGCGATCCGGCGGTTTGCGGCCTTTCTCAAAAAAGGCGTATGCTAGAAACAGGGAGAATCGACGCGGTAGGGCACGCCGTCTTTGTGATAAGTCTTCGATAATGAACAACATACATCAGATTCGCGAGGTATCCACCCTCTCGTTCAACGAACGCGTCCTGCAAGAGGCCGAAGACGAGCGCAATCCGCTCATGGAACGGCTCAGGTTCCTCGGGATCTTCTCATCCAACATGGACGAGTTCTTCAAGGTGCGCGTGGCCACAATCAAACGGCGCCTTGCGTTGGGCAATCGCAAGATGATCGAGTTGCTTAAAGCCGTGAATCGGAAGTCTTATGAACTCGATGAGCGGTTCCAGGCAGCCTATGCGACAATCACCGTCGCCCTCGCCTCCGAAGGCGTTCGCATCCTCACAGAGAAGGACATGGCAACGCAGGCCAGCGGACTAACAACGTGGTTGAGCGATTACTTCAACAGCAACGTGCTTCCCACGCTCGTCCCCATCATCATCCAGAACCATCTGCCCTTCCCCCAACTCATTGACGGCGCCCTCTATTTCGGCGTGAAAATGTGGGGGAAAACCATGCGCTATGCGATTCTCGAGATTCCAGCGGCATTGCCTCGCTTCGTCGAGCTGCCCAACCGGAACATCATGTACGTTGACGACGTCATCCGCTACTCACTTAACAAGCTCTTTTACATTTTTGACTACACCCGCATCGAAGCCTTCGAATTCAAAATATCGCGCGACGCCGAACTCGACATCGACAACGACTTCTCAGAAAGCTACCTGCGGAAAATGGAGCGCGAACTCGAGCAACGCAAGGGCGGCCGGCCGACGCGGCTCGTGTACGATGCCGAGATGCCCCCCGGTCTGCTCGCCGTGATTGTCGAAGGCCTTGAACTCGGCAAAGAAGACACGCGCATGCCTGGAGGCCGCTACCACAACATGAAGGACCTCATGCGCTTTCCGGTCCACCGCCTCGATTTGGCTTTCAACCAGCCAGAACCGGCCCCGCACCCCGTCCTGAACCATGAGCATCGCCCCATGCTCGACATTATCGAAGACCGCGACCTCTTGGTGACCTACCCGTACCAGTCTTTCGACCATGTGGTCAGGCTGTTAAGGGAAGCGGCTATCGACCCCGGTGTCGAAGAAATCCAGATGACGCTCTACCGCGTGGCGCACAACTCGCAGATCGTCAACGCCCTAGGGAACGCGGCCCGCAACGGCAAGCAGATTCTCGCGTCCGTCGAGCTCCAGGCCCGCTTTGACGAAAAGAACAACATCGAGATAACTGAACGGCTGACCGACGCGGGCGCCAGGGTCGTTTTTGGCGTGCCGCCGATGAAGGTTCACTGCAAACTGCTGCTTATCCGTCGCAACGGCAAATTGGTAGCAGGTTTGTCCACGGGCAATTTCAACGAAGCCACAGGCAAGCTTTATGTGGACAGCACCTTGCTCACGGCCGATCCGCGCCTGACGCAAGAGGTCGCGGTCATTTTCGAGTTCCTCGAGCAAGCCTCGCGCATGCGCATGCTCGAAGGGCCGCGCTTCCGCCAGTTGCTGGTCTCGCCCTTCAACTTGCGCAGCATGATCCTCAAACTTCTCGCACGCGAGAAGGCCAAGAGCCAAGAAGGCTATGTCTTCCTCAAAGTGAACCACCTGACCGACTCGAAAATCATCCGCCGCATCCGCGATGCGGCCGATGCAGGCGTCCACATGGACCTCGTCGTGCGCACCACGCACGCCCTCGTGCCCCATCCCAACATCCGCGCCATCTCGATCCTCGATCGCTACCTCGAACATCAGCGGGTATACCTTTTCGGACGGGGCGACGACGTCCGAGTCTATATGAGCTCGGGAGACCTCATGGAGCGCAATCTGGACTGGCGCATCGAGGTCGGGTTCCCCATCTACGACCCGGACATCAAACAAGAAGTCGCAGACATGATGGCCATCCAGGTCGCCGACAACTACAAAGCCCGCATTCTCGACGCGATGCAGTGCAACCATTACGTCAACAGCAGCAAGGGCGAACGCCGCGCGCAACACGAGACTTACCTCTATATCCGCCGGTTATATGACGCGTACAAAGAGGTCAAGCTCGATGTGTAACGGCGTGCAGCTAAATACACCGCCCACGGCCAGCCACGCCCCTTTGGCCCCCGGCATCTTCGCCTGGTTCGGCATTCCGATCCCCTTCGCCGATCGCCTCAAGATGATCCGCGACGCAGGCTTCGAGGCAACCTCCATCTGGTGGGAAGAGGAAGACGAAACGCACCGGCGCCGCCGCCATCTCATGCCAGAGGCAGTGCGCCGCGCCGGCCTCGAACTGGACAATATCCATGTGCCTTTCAAGGGTTGCAACGCCTTGTGGAGCCCGCACACAGAGGAACGCTTGGCAGCCGTAGATCAACACCGGCGCTGGCTCCGCGACTGCGCCGCCCACGGCATTCCCCTCATGGTCATGCACGCCATCGGGAACCTGTCAGGCACCGGCCTGGACGGAACACCTCACGCAGCGTCTGCCAGTCCCGCCTTTGCGCGGGGCCTCGACAGCCTGCGACGCATCGCCGACGAGGCCGCTGCATGCGGCGTAACGGCGGCCATCGAGAACACCCGCGGCACGCGGCATCTAGAAGCCTTACTCGACGCGATCAACACGCCCTCGATCGGGCTCTGCTACGACAACGGCCATGACTTGGTGTTCAGCGAAGAACCTGTCCACATCCTCCGCTCCTTGGGACCCCGCCTTGCCGCAGTCCATTTCTCAGACAACGACGGGCGCATGGACCGCCATTGGCTCCCAGGCGAAGGACGCGCAGACTTCGCTGCGCTGCAGCAAGCTTACGACTGGCGCCGTTTCAAAGGTCCCCTCATGCTCGAGGCCGTCTTACGCGACAGGAAGGAGCACCCCGGCGCCTTTCTTGAACGAGCACGCCTTGCCGCCGAACACGTGAAGACCATGCTTTTAGCTGGAACCCGCTCGATAGAAACAGCCTGAGCAGAAGCCTCAGAGGACATTTGCGACCTCTACACGCATGAAGGTAGTCTCGTCAATTTGACACCGACCCCGTTGAACCCGCATGATTGCGTGACTTACGGCCAGTGAACGTCCTCGCCGCGCACCAATTCGCACGTAGTTTGTGAGCGTTCATTATGCTGCCGGAATAGGAGTTGTGTTTACCAAGTGTTAAGACGTCTTGTGCCCGTCTGTGCGATAGTCCTCACGCTGGCAACCTGCCGCAGCGGCGACGGCGCAAGCGACCCGCAAGCCGCCAGGACCGGCCGCAACGGATCGGTCCTTCGTGTTGATCTCAACGTCTACACCCCCGGCACCATCCCCCAAGGCATTGGCGAGCCCGTCAAGATCGCGCGCGAACTGGCAGACGAATGGGAGGCCGCTCACCCCGGCAAACGGATCAAATACCAGCAGCTCATCAATACGGGCACCAGCGAAGGCGAGTGGCTCAAGACCCAGCTCATCGGCGGTGTGGCGCCCGAGATCATGTCCCTCAACGCAGAGGTAGTGTGGCCGGACGTCGACAAAGGATGGTTCGTCCCGCTTGACGAACACCTCGAGCGGCCCAATCCTTACGTTCCCGGCAACGAGCGTTGGATCGACATCTTCACCAACCAGGCGCTCGTTGGCGCCAAGCGCGCACCCGACGGCAAGCTCTATTGCATCCCCATCGATATCGTCGAGACAGGTCTGTTCTATAACAAAGACCTTCTCACCAAGGCCGGCGTGACTGAGATGCCTGAAACTTGGCAAGGCATGCTGGACATGCTCGACAAGGTCCAAGCTGCAGGAGTCACGCCCATGACCGCCGATGGCAACCTCGCTTCTGATTGGGGCCAGGACATCATTTTCGAGATGCTCTACCATGACATCCTCCCCGATATGGATCTTATCCCCTCCCGGCCGGATGCAGAGGGTTATCTCGGCCACTATCTCGATCCAAGCGAGGCAGGATTTCTTTACACAAAGGGCTTCTTCACACCACATGATCCCCGCTGGCGCGAGATGAACCGCCTCATCAAGGAGTGGCGCCGTCGCTGGGCCAAGGAACTCAAGAACAGCGATCCCATCCGCCTCTTCCTGACGCAACGCCTCGCCGTTTACTGGAGCGGCTCGTGGTTCATCCGCCGCATGGCGACCGACCCCTATGTCGACTTCAAGTGGGGCATTTCGTACATCCCCACCATCACAGAAAAGACCAGTCCCTATGCTTCGGGGACCCCGGCCACCGTGATCGGCGGCGCAGCCGTCCAGTTGCATGTTTCAAACAGCGCACTTATCAAGGACAATCTCGAGGACTGCATCGATTACTTAATGTTCATCAGCGCACCACAGAACATCGAGCGCCTTGCTTCGGAAGCGCTCGTATACATCCCTAACATCAACGGCGCCAAGATGGATGAACGACTCGAGGCCTTCGCGGAGATATTCCAGCGGCGCTACTGCGCTATTAAATGGCTCGAATCCATGGACGGGGAATATAAGAAGTTCTGGCGACGCATGCTGGATTACTATCTAAACGATGGCGTCGACCTCGATGGTTTCCTCGAAATGCTGGACGAGAATCTGGCAGCCTGGGTGGAAAACCACCGGGAGGACGAGGGCTGGGATTTCAGCTCGATGGAATCCGTCTGGCAGCAACGAAAGGACCGGTTGCTTCGTGAACTGGACGGCTAACACAAAACCATGGCGCACGCGCCGCCGCGCCGCATCCCAACCTCCCCTCTGGGCTATTTACCTGCTCCTTCTTCTACCGGTGGGCTTTCTGCTGTGCTTCAACTATGTGCCGGCCGCCTCGGCCCTCTACCACGCCTTCACCAGATGGGATGTGGGAGAGGACAGCACCTGGACGGGGCTCGCCAATTTCAAAGAAATGATCCAGGATCCCGTACTCCACAAAAGCGTCGTCAACTTGGCGAAGCTTGGGGTCTTCATGTTCACGGCTTTGCTTACAGTGCCGTTTATCGTCGCAGAGATGATCTACCACCTCAAGTCCGACCGATGGAGCTATTTCTGCCGTGTCCTCGTGGTCATGCCCATGATCGTGCCGGGCGTCGTGATGTACATGCTCTGGGCATACATTTACTCCGATGCAGGTATCCTCACCGAACTGCTTATCGCGATGGGCCGCACGGATTGGATCTACGGGTGGTTGAGCCATCCGAAAACCGCCCTGCTCGCCGTCGCCTTTGTCGGGTTCCCCTTTGTCTCGGGTTTTCATACGCTGATCTACTATGCCGGTCTGGCCAACATCCCGCCTAGCGTACTCGAAGCGGCCGAACTGGACGGCCTGGGAGCAATGGGACGCATCTTCCGTATTCACATCCCCCTGGTTTTGCAGCAGGTCAAGCTGCTCGTCATCTTTACCGTCATCATGGTCGTCAATGGATTCGAGTCTATATACATCCTTACGCGGGACGGCGGTCCCGGCTACGAGACAATGGTGCCGGGGCTGTACATGTTCCTCAACGGGTTTACATTCCAGCGCATGGGCTACGCCTGCGCCATTGGGCTCGCAATGCTGCTGTTCCTGCTCGTCTTCACTGTCACCCTTAACCGCGTCGTCCGGACACAGGAGTACGATCCTACGGCGCGCCGCGCATAAACTGGAAGCTTCGCAATAGGAACTGCAATGCGATTTAGACGAAAGAAAAGCTTGTCCCCCATCGGCATCATCTGGCGCGCAGCCTTGGCGGGCCTCGTGTTTCTCACGTTTTTCCCCTTTGCGTTCATGGTGATGACTTCACTCAAGGACACCCACCAGTTCTACCATTCCTTCTGGACCCCCAGCTGGCCCATCCATTTCGGCAATTACCAGACCGCCTTCGCCGACATGAAGTGGTACATCCTTAACAGCCTGTTCGTGACCTTGGCCAGCGTCTCGGGAATCGTCGTGTTCGCGTCGGTTGCAGGCTTCCTTTTCGCGCGTTACGACTTTCCCGGGCGAGAGGTCTTTTACTACGGAATTATCGTCATGATGATGGTCCCCGGCGTCCTGATGCTCGTCCCGGCCTTTGTTTGGGTGAAAAGACTCGAACTGCTCGACACCTATTACGTCATGATCCTCCCCTACGTGGCCGGCGGCCAAGTGCTGGGCATCTACCTGTTACGCTCGTTCTTCGGCCAGATCGACAATGACCTCTTCGAGGCCGCCCAAGTCGACGGCGCAGGCATGATGCGTCAGTTGTGGCATGTCGGTCTCCCCCTCGCCAAACCAGTCATCGGCGTGGTTGCCATCGTCAGCGCGTTGGGCGTATGGAACAACTTCCTATGGCCCTTGGTCACCACGTCAAGCGAGGAGGTCATGGTGCTTACGGTCGGCATGCTTCGTTACAGCACGCGCGTCGGCAACCTCTACGGTCTTATGTTCGCCGGTTACACCATCTCCGCCATCCCTTTGGGCATCCTCTTCCTTTTCGCGACGCGCCTTTTCATGAAGGGCATCACCAGCGGCGCATTGAAAGCCTAGCGCCTCGGGGACCGCGCCCCCGCGCCTGCACTTCACGTACGTATTCCATGCGTTCCATGCATAAAGACGCGGGATGCGGCGACCTCAACATTCGTGATAAAGTGCAATCCTAGAAAACAAGGCTAAAGGAGAACGGCCGGCATGAAGCATCTGGCGCCCATCAGTCGCAGACCTTTCCAAGCGCAGCAGGGAAGCATCAGCATCCTCGAACGGGTCATTCTTACCTTGCTTCAGATCTACTTCCACGATTGGCAGAACTTCCAAATCGTGTACCAGAATTTGCAGAAATACTACCAGAAGACCCCGTAACACCAGCCTGTCCGGCGCTGGACCCCTATTCGAGGTCAACAATGGCGCGCGCGATCTCGTCGCGCTTACGCGAGAGGTCTTTCGGATTACGCGAGAATGAAATCAGATCGGGCAAGAGAGCGCTAAGATCCAGCACCTTTCTTACGCGAGCGGCGCGTTCACTGTCTGCCTCGTCGCGTCCGAGCCTGCCCAGGCGATCGCGCAGCAACGCCAGGTAGTCGTAATCCTCAATCCCGTCCCGGATCACCTCCCACCGTATCGAGCTGACCGGGCCGGCAGCCCCTGGATAGACAAGAAACCCGTCCCCGTTTGCAGGAACGCTGTCAAGCTGATCCTGCCACGGATTCTGACCCGGCTCGCTGCAGTTTACGCACCAGTAGTGGAAACCACGCATGCCCAGGATCCAACTCTGCCAAAAGAGGATGCGATGCTCGATGGGCGCAAACTCGATGCAGAAATTGCCGTAAGGCCGCGGTGGAACATAGTCAACATACCACCAGGCCTCGCCCCCGCTTGCGATGCGTTCGAGCACCGGCCCGCCGTTCACCGTATCCATCAACTGCGAATGGACGGTCCAAATCTCAACTGCGTCTGACAGGAAAGGCTGGATCCCCTTGGCCGTCACCATCACCGGGATGCTCGGGGCGGCTTCCTTCCATGCCTGAATGCGTTCGAACAAGCGAGGCCAGGCCGGTGGAAGCGGCTCTTCAGCAATGGGGCAAAATGCCCGTCCCTCGAGCCCGTTCTCTTCGACGAACCCATTGGCCATTGCGAGCTGTTCCGGCACATCAAGCAGCGTGGGCGGCACCGCAAAAGTCGTCGCGCCTCGCTTGCGCAGCTCCGCCGCCCGCGGTCTGTATTCCGCGAGGCTCTCGGCGTAATCAGCGGTCTCCGCGGGCAACTGAGCTCCTTCCCGCAAGGTCACCCGGTGCTGCAGCGCGTCAGAGACGTAAGCATCTATCAAGTCCT
>CAZBQH010000257.1:0-2581 GCA_964493915.1 uncultured Nitrospiraceae bacterium | reverse complement strand
GGGGGCGGGCCCCGCGGGGGTGTGGGCATAGACCGTGAGAGCAGGTACCCGCCCCGGCCGGCGGACAGGCCGGCCGGGACATTCACTTACCCAAAGGAGCAATGAACATGGCTGGACGAATCGACCAATTTACCAAGGCGCGGCTGGTGGACGCCGGCCAGTGGCAGGTGTTTCAGGGCCGCCGCGACGAACTGAAGGCCGAGGGCCACAGTCCCGACGACGCACGGACCATCGCCCTGACGGAAGCTTTGGCCCAATGCGACGACCAAAGCGACCGACCGGCCACCGATCACGCCGGCGGCGATCTGCCGGTCGCCCCCGCCGCACTGGCCGGCAAGGCTGCGAGTGAGCCTGAGACGGCCCGTTGGGTTGCCCGCAACATCGACAATCCCGCCGCGAGCCCCGAAGATTGCCCGGACCCGTTTGCCTGGACGCTGCTACGGATGTGCCGCGAGAACCCGGCCTTCGCCTTGATGTTCGTCAAGGACATCTGGACGAAACTGCTGGTTAACGAGGCGAAGCGGGAGGATACGGGCAACCGGGGCGACGAGATCGACGGGAAGCCGACGATGGACTTGATCCAGCGAATTCTGGCCATCCGAGACAAGGTGCACCGCGACTCCGGCAATGCGTGCTAGCACGGCGCAAGGCAGTGCTGTATGGCCCGCGAGGCAAGACGACAACCGCGGCCGGCCGGGGGGGGGCGGTCTTGCTTGGGCGGCCACAGAGAGGGCCGGGCCTCGGAACACGAACGCTGCCACCCAAGTGGATCAATCCCGCTCGGGCGGCCGCGGGGGGGATGGAACATCAAAAAGGAAACGGGACTCCCGCCCGATCAGGAATCTTTACCACACCCCCGCCCGTCTCGGCCGGCGGGACTCCGAGGTACCTCGCGTACGGCGGGTGTCGATGTTCAAGCCCAACGGCGGTAACTTTCGCGTTTCAACGGTCTATGGCACATTGGCAATCGCTGAAATTGAGCGTGATTCTGCCATAGCGATCTATGTACAGGGAGTCAAATTCGAGGACCCCCGTTATCGTGATGATGTCCCCTGCACGAATGGTGGCCATGAACGCCGGCTTCCCCCTGATGCCTGCGAACACTGAAGCGGATCCGAGCAGCGACTTTCCGTCAACGTAGTAGAGATACGGCCCGACCGAAGCTTGCATCACATGATGCACCACGATCGGAAGTGGGCGACGCAACCAAGCTGCATTTGCCTGTGTCTCTTTAGCCCAAGTGCGGGCGGCATTTTCTGCTTCTGTGTAGGATGCTGTGTTGTCAAGCGGCGTGCGATAGTAATGAGTGTTGAGATTGCGGATAAACTCTTCTAACGGGTCGTCAGCAAGAGAGGACAGGAACACCAACTTCTTGCTGACTAGTCCTCTTCTTAGGTCAGTACGGAACTCGCCAACGCTTCGTGCCAGCCCGCAATCGATGGCTTCCTCGGTGGTGAGAGTCAGGACCTCTCCTCTCCTGGACACGATGCTGCCGTTCCCGTCGCGTTGAAGAACCGGCGTGCCTCCCGCCTTGGTCATCGTTATCTGAATATCGGGATCGACCATGGCTTCGGCCAGGTCGGTAGAATGTCCCCCGCGCCGTGCAGCAATGCGGACCAGCGCCCGCATTGCCGAGAACTGCTTTTCTTCTACTGCCGGAGGAAGACGAACCACATCCCCGTCCGACTTTTGCCAGTAGGGGGTTGCCCCTCCCATTCTCGCGCCATCCGACATGTAGATGGTGTCGCAGGCAAGAGCCACGACGGCCGCCGCTGACAGCGCCTTCTCGTCGACTACAGCAATGAACCGTTTCCGCGACTGCACCATGGCGGTGATGATGCTCTCCAAGTCTGACACAGAGCCGCCGGGGGAATTGATGTACAGAACAATGAGATCGGCTTTCCTACTGAATCTGTCTGCAATTCCAAGATGAGATCGGCATTCCCTGGCGGTGAAGTCTTCGCCGATAACTCCTGATATGGAGATGTCATGCACCACCCCCTCCAACCGTTGATGGCGTTTGGCTACTGTGGCTAGCAGCCTGCGCGGCCGGGCGCGGGACGCCTTGTCCGCCTCGCGGCGCTCTCCAGCATCCATGGTCTGCCGGTGTTGCTGATATTCCTCTAGCAGGTCACGCCCGTCGGCTGTGGCCTGCGCGGCGATCTGCATCATCCGATCAGCCTCCTGGCGGTCCTGCTGCAACTCAGCACGAGGCAGGCTTTCGGACTGCTCGATCTCGGCAGATGGGCCCGTCGTTGTTGCCTTGCGGCTGAGCCTTTGAGTGGTCGGTGAGCGCCAAGGACTCGTGTCTGAAATCATGGCGAAGACGAAGATGCTGACGAATGCCAGCGCAACCCCTACGAGCAGGCTGGCACCGCCGCCGGCGATTAGGAGCGCCCATCGTTTCCGAGACTTCGGCCGGGGCACGGGACACGTGAACCCGCATATAGGACACTTGTCCACTTGCCCGACCAAGGAGTCCGGGCTTTCCAACTTCGCGCCACATTGCGGACATGCGTACCGTATCATCAAACGCCCCTTTCCTGCATCGCGAAGGATTCAATTGTAACCGGAAGGGCAC
>CAZBQH010000256.1:0-2051 GCA_964493915.1 uncultured Nitrospiraceae bacterium | reverse complement strand
TTAGTGATAACGTACACCTCCTCGGCCATGTCGCGGATTCGCTCGATTTTCTCGACCCACTCGCGCAACTCGTCGCGGCTATAGAGGTAGTCGTAGCGTTCGTCGCGGCCGGCGTCTTCCCGGAACCAATCGGCTGCGTTGCGTCCGTGGAGCCGGACATAGCCCACGCGCGCTGTCACCGTTGCGCTCGGAGCGAGGGAACCGTGGAAAAGCGGTTGGTCAATGTTGCAGAAGGCGACCTTGTGTTGCGCGAGTGCCTCATAGACCTCGGGGCGGTTCCAGGATGCGTGGCGGATTTCGAGCGCCAGCGGATACGCGGCAAACGCTTCGAGAACCTGCGACAACCAGATGCGGTTCTGGGGCGTCCTTCTAAAACTCCAGGGGAACTGGACGAGGACCGCTCCAAGCCGACCTGCCTCATCAAGGGGTCTTACCCCCTCGTGGAACTGCTTGATCTCGAATGGCGACGGCCACTCTTCCCGCTCGTGGGTAAAGCGTTGCCACATTTTTACCGTGAAGCGAAACTGCTGGTTCTCCTCAACTCTTGACGCCCAAGAAGCAGTGTGCCGAGGGTTCAGCGGGCGGTAAAAGGAGGCGTTCACCTCGACCGTGTCAAAAAAATGCCCGAGGAATGTCACCGGATGAAGTGAGCGCGGCATGTCCACAGGGTACACCACGCCTTTCCAATCGTCGTAAGACCAGCCGGCCGTGCCGACCCGGACCTTGCCTTTTTGGGGAGCCATGGCAGTTCTCCAAAGGGGTGGGCTGCGCCTCTGTTGTCCGGCGCGCGAAGCTCACCACAGGAAGTCGACCGGATGCTCGATACGGTCCCAGTTGTCCATCACCTGTAGATACTCTGTCTGCTCTCCCGGCGCCAGGCAGTCTTCCTTTTCGAGGCGGATGACGGTTTTTCCAGGCTCGCGTTCGCGGGGCAGCTCGGCAACGAGACCGCCCGGCGCGTTGAGCGTACGCCACGCCTTGCCCATGGGGGCGAGCTCGAGATTGGGCGTCAACGGCCCATACATGCCGGCGTCGGGCACGTCCGTCAAGCTCCATAACATGAAGCCCGAGGCATGGCCTATCAACGCATCGAGCAGGTTCAGCGTCTGGACCTGCGTCTCTTCGGGATCATCAACGTGATGACCCATCTCTTCGATGAGAACCGGTCTCCCGCCATAGGCAAAGCGCGCGTCAAGTACGGCGCTCCGCCGGGCCCGAACGGGTTCGCCCTGGCCTGCTTTGCGATCCGGCGGTTGGGTGTAAGAGTGCGTCGTCACATAGTCCAGAAAGTCAAGGTCGCGGATGATGGCGCCGGCGTTGTAACGCGCCGAGCCGGGCCAACCGAGAGCAAGCTGGTGCGGGTGGAACCCACAAGTGATCATATGGCGCTGGTCGATCTCTCGAATCGCGTCGGCCTGGTTCTTCAGAAACCGTCGGGTTACCCACTCCTTGAAACGGTTGTAGTCGGCGATCATTGCCCTGGGCATCGTGTAGCGGCCGTTGTCCCAGACCATCTCGGGTTGCGGCACATCCTGGAAGGTTGGATAAGACGTGCCCCACACCTCGTTGGCGCGGGTTGCCTTACCATAGCGTTCAGCCAGCCACCCGCGCCAGGCCGGGCCGCCCCACCGCTCGTTGAGCAGGTAGTCCCGGTCGCCTCCCTGCCCTGCGCCCCAGTTTCCGCCGGGCATGTAGAACTCGACCGCGAAATTGTAGGCGAAGAGAGCCGGCTCATTCTTGTAGCGGTTGGCCAAAGTGCGCCAGAAGCCCCGGAACACCTCGAAGGTGTCCGGCCCGTCGGCGTTGGGGGGCCTGCCGAGAAACGTGCCGCCGTCCTGCCACCATTTTAGCGCATGGCTACCCCACTCTGAAAAGGTCAGGACGATGTACACACGGTTGGCCCGGGCCGCGTCGAAGAGGTAATCGAGCCGCTCGAAAAGCGTCGGCGTCATCGAGGCGATAGCTGCCCCCTTATCGGGCTGGGGATCGGGGAGAACCAAGTGGGACGGCAAGAAGACCTTGAGGATGTTCATGTTCAGTGCGCGCACCGC
>CAZBQH010000255.1:0-14589 GCA_964493915.1 uncultured Nitrospiraceae bacterium | reverse complement strand
TCGTTGTGCATTCATCGAAAACGAAGCGGACTATGGAGGGGGCCACTACATCGAGTCAGCGGCTGCCAATGTGACCAACTCGGCCTTTGTTGGAAACTGTGCCCGGCGTTTCGGCGGCGCCGTCCTCGCCTCGGCCGCTTCCGACACGCTGGCTATCACGAACTGTCTTTTCATGCACAACCTGGCGGTTCAGGGCGGGGCGTTTTTCAATCTGTCGGCCTCGCCCCAAATCACAAACAGCATCCTTTGGGGGAATCTCGCGGACGCCATCTACAACTCAGGCCCCACCTCGACGCCTGCCGTGGCCTATTCAATCGTCGAGGGCGGCTACGCCGGCACGGGCAATCTCGACGCATACCCGGACGTGATCGACCCAGAAAACGGCAACTACCGTATCCGGGCAAGCAGCCCGGGCCGGGACGCCGGCACAACCGCCACGGCGCTTGGGTGGGATTACTACGGCAACGCCCGCCTGGCTGGGGGCCGCGTGGACATGGGCGTTCACGAGTTTTCCGACGCCGACGGAGACGGCATGGACGGACCGTGGGAGACGGAGACGGGGTTCAACCCGGGCAATCCGAGCGACGGTCCAGACGATGACGACGGCGACCTTTTCACAAATCGCGAGGAATACGAGATGGGCTCGGACCCGTTCGATGCCCAGGACCCCGCCGACGCCGCGTGGGTGGCTGTTTCGGGCAGCAACGACACAGGGACCGGGTCGCAAACCCAGCCTTGGCGCACCATTTCCTATGCCATGAGCCGGGTCAGCGGCATCGCTGCCGGCTTTCATCCCGTCACGATCTTTGCGGAACCGGGAGTCTACCAGGAACGCGTGATATTCAGGCCGAACATCCATCTTATCGGCGCCGGCGAGAACACGGTTGTCCAATTCTATAACGACAGCACCGTCGATTGGGACCCGGACCGGGCCGTCGTACGTGCAGCGCAAAATACAGGCATCCAGCATTGCACGATCACTGTGCCCTATGCACCAGCGGCCGACGTGACGCTGTTGCGTATCGACGACGTGCACATAGCCGCCGAGCATCTCGTCTTGGATGGTTGCGACCGGACGCAAGGCGTCGGGGCGCTCGTTACCGGGACCGGTACAAGCCAGTCGTTTCTTCGCTACAGCAAGATCCAGAATGTACGCAATGGTGTGTGGGCTGTGAATTCCGGCCTCAATGTCACCCGCAACCGGTTCGATGCCATCGAAGAAACCGCGATCTTGATCGATCAGCCTGATGAAAAAACGATCGACCCCGATACGCCGATCCTGGGCGCGGCCGACCGCCCAGAAACGACAGGTTTCAACAGTTTCGGGGACGTTTCAGGGTGGTGCGTGCAAAGCTACACAGGCGCCCCTCAAACCAAGGCTCAATACAACGACTGGGGCCTGTACACGCCCTCCCAGGTAGAAGCCAAAATCGAGGGCGACGTGTCTGTCGAGCCCATTGTCGGCAAATCCCTCACCTTCCAATCAGCAATTGTCTTTCTGACCGACAAAAACACCGGCAGCGCCATCACCGTTGCAGACAATGCCGAGGTACGCATCGCTTCGCTGAGCAAAACAGCCGTTTTCGACCCCCAGTCCAAGACGTGGATCTTCGACGACCTGCCCGGGCAACAGCTCTTGACAGTGCGTGCAACAGCCGACGGTTATAACGATGGGACCGGCGCCATTGACAGCAACCAACCGCTCGACACCGTCGATATCGAGCTCGCGCCCGGCGGCGGCGGATCCTGCGGCAAGGACGGCAAGTTGGCTTACGCCGGCGTATTCCTGATCATCTGGCTGGCCGGGAGGCAGCACAAAACCAGCGCTTGAGCTCCTGGTCCATTGAGGAGCAGAGATGGCCCGAGCCGCACGGTGGTCTTTCTTCTATGTTACATATAGTACACGAATACAAGGCCGCGGCACGGAAAACATCCCTTGACTCGGGGACCCCTTGCGGTTAATGTACGGCTTCCCAATGCCTTCAGGAGAGTCGGTCATGCGTATCGCAATGAGCTCCGCCGCGTTGTTGGTCGCGGCGCTGACCCTGGGAGGGTGTGCAACAACCGCCATGAGCAGCAAAGCAGCACGTGACGCCGGCATCGCCACGGGGTTCATCAACAAGTCGATGACCGTTGGCAACGAAGAACGGAACTACGTCGTCTATGTCCCCCGCAACTATGATCCCGCCCAAAAATGGCCCTTGATACTCTTTCTGCACGGCGCGGGCGAGCGCGGGAAAGACGGCATGGCTCAGACGGAGGTCGGGATTGGCACGTCCATTCGACGGCACGTAACATGGTTTCCGTGCCTTGTGCTGATGCCCCAATGCCCCTCCGACAAGTGGTGGGATGCCGCCGTCGCCGATATCGACACGGCCCTTGCACAAACCTTGGATGAGTATGCGATAGACCCGGACCATATCACCCTGACGGGTCTCTCGATGGGCGGGTTTGCCACCTGGATGTACGGCGCCGCCAACGCCGGACGTTTTGCTGCCCTCATGCCTATCTGCGGCGGGGGTAATGTCGAGGATGCCGCTGACCTTGCGGAAATGCCAATTTGGGCGTTCCACGGCGCCGACGATCCCGTTGTCCCGCCCCAGAAATCCCGCGACATGGTCGAGGCGGTCGAGGCGGCCGGCGGCCGTATCCGGTACACGGAGTACGAGGGGGTGGGCCACGATTCATGGAGTAAAGCTTACGACGATCGAGACGCTGTCAAGTGGTTGCTGAAACAAAAGCGCGGCAGAACGTAATACTTCTTCGTCAGCGTTCCAGCAACGTCAGCAAGCTGTAAAGTCCCGCCAACAACAGGGCCGCGACGAGAAACCACAGCAAAGCCGTCACAGAGCGGTCTGCGAAAGCTCCTTGGGCTCGTGTCTCGAGGCCTTCCCCGAACAAAGGGGTCTCGTCGGTTTCCTCGACCGCAGACCTGCCCGATTCTGCATTCTCCTTGATCTCATGGATGAATCCCGACGCGGCATCCGCCTCATCATAAGGCACTTGGAGCCGCATGGGGTGGATCCCGTAGAACGGGGGGAGTTTCAACGAGGAGGCGTACTCGTCGGGCAGAAAAGGTAAGAAACCCTCCGCCTCGAGGCGGTTGCGGAAATACGCCGCCTCGTGGGGGTCCCAGAATTCGGCGACCGTAACTAATTGCCGGGCCCTGTCGTCTTCTGCCATAGCAGCCCCGAGGAGACACCTCCCCTGAACAGCATAAGAGTCCTCAAGCCAAAGGAAACGCAACGCCCCCTCATTGCGCCGGAATCCGCTGCTTTGATATACTCACAATCGTTGAGTATCCATTTCGCACTTCTGGGCATTCTACATGTTGTTGCGGAGAATAACACCCAATGTCCGGTCATTCCAAGTGGAGCACAATCAAACGTAAAAAGGGGGCAGCCGACGCCAAACGGGGAAAGGTTTTCTCGCGCTTGGCAAAAGAGATTGCGGTAGCCGCTAAACTAGGGGGCAGCGATCCGGCATCCAATACCCGGCTGCGCACCGTGCTAATGGCCGCCAAGGCAAACAACATGCCCAGCGACAATATTGAACGGGCCATCAAGAAAGGAACCGGCGAGCTTCCCGGCGTAACGTACGACGAGGTTCGGTACGAAGCCTATGCGCCCGGCGGCTGCGCCTTGGTTATTGATGTACTCACCGACAACAAAAACCGCACGGTTGCCGAGATGAGGCATCTTATCACCAAGCAGGGCGGCAGTTTGGCCGAATCCGGCGCCGTCACGTGGAACTTCGAACAGAAAGGTGTTGTTACCATCCCCCGAAACGGCCTCAGCGAAGAAGACATGTTTGAAAAGGCCGTCGACGCTGGCGCCGAGGACGTGGATACGGACAGCAGCGAGGTCTATGAAATCCGCACGAATCCCCATGACCTGCATGCCGTCGCCGAGGCTCTCGAGGAAATGGGCGTCAACGTCGAGAGCGCCGAGTTGCGGATGATCCCCAAGACGTGGGTCCAGATCGAGGGAAAGGACGCCGCAGCGGTGCTCCGGCTCATGGAGGCACTCGAAGACCATGACGACACGCAAAACGTGTATGCCAACTTCGACATCGCCGAGGAGGAATTGGCCGCCCTTATGGGGGAATGATGCGCGTCCTTGGTCTTGACCCGGGAACGGCTACGACGGGATACGGTGTTGTCGAAAAACGCGGCAATCGCCTTCGTCATATCGCTCACGGCGTCATCACTACGGCCCCGGGCGAGCCTTTTGCCGCGCGTCTGCGGACGATTTTCGAGCGATGCCGGGCGCTTATCTCGCAACACGCCCCGGACGCAGCCGCCATCGAGAAGGTCTACTTTTCGCAAAACGTAACGACGGGCATCTCCGTCGCACAAGCCCGCGGGGTAATCGCCTTGGCCGCCGAAATGTCCGGTCTGCCCATCAGCGAGTTCAGTCCCCTCGAGGTCAAGAATTCTGTGGTGGGTTATGGCAAAGCCGTCAAGCAACAGGTCCAGGAGATGACGAAGATTCTACTGAACCTTGAGGAACTCCCCAAACCCGACGACGCCGCCGACGCCCTTGCCTTGGCAATCTGCCTGCTCCACACCGCCCCCGTCGAGCGGTTGCGTCCGCGGTAAGAAGCTCGCTCCTTCGCACAATCTCGCTTTCCATAAGCGCTTTTCATTATTCTTGTGGGGTAGCCCTGTAAGGGATCGCTTAACCAATCAGGACCCGTCTGAAACAATGTTCGCCTTTCTTCGAGGAACCGTCGCGCGCAAGACGCCTAAGTCCATCGAACTCGACGTAAATGGGGTAGGCTACGAGGTCTTCGTACCTGTGCCGGTCTATGCAAAGCTTGTGACCCATGGCGAAGCGATCTTGCTCACTCACTGTCATATTCGCGAGGACGCCTTCCAGATCTTCGGTTTCCTTCATGAGGAAGACAAGGCCCTTTTCAAGTCGTTGCTCGACATAACCGGCGTCGGCCCGAAAGTCGCCCTGTCCGTCGTATCGAACTTCGGCGTCGACGCGTTTCGCCGTGCCGTTCTCGACAGCAACCTCGACGCGTTTAAGAAGGTGCCGGGCGTGGGACGCAAAATGGCCCAGCGCATCGTCCTCGAGATGCAAGCAAAGCTCGGGCAGGACCCTGAACTCGATGCTGTTCTAGGGGCGCCGCACCATGCGGCATCTCCCGATACCGACGATGTGATTGCGGCGCTGTGCGCGCTGGGCTGCACCCTGACGGAGGCACGGGGCGCTGCCGAGGCCGCCCGCGCCAAACTCGCACCGGAAACGCCCGACGAAGAGGTGGTCCGGGCTGCATTGCAGACCTTGGTGAGGACCAGATGATGCGCGAGGATGTGCTCGATCCGAAACCGTTGGGCGAAGACACGGACTTTGACGAACAGATCCGGCCGCAGCGTCTCGAGGAATTCCCAGGCCAGGTGGCAATCAAGGAAAAACTCCACATCTCGATTGCAGCAGCGAAACAGCGCCGCGCCCCCCTGGACCACTTGCTCCTGTCCGGTCCGCCCGGCTTGGGCAAAACCACCCTCGCGCGCATCCTCGCCAACGAGATGGGCGTCGACATCAAGCAAAGCGCCGGTCCCGTTATCGAGCGCCAAGCCGACCTCTCGGCCATCCTCACCAGCCTCGAGACCGACGACATCCTCTTCATCGACGAGATCCATCGGCTCAACCACGCCGTCGAGGAAACCCTCTACGCAGCGATGGAGGACTTCGAGGTCGACATTATGCTCGGGAAGGGACCGACAGCCCGTTCCATGAAAATCGGCCTCAAACCTTTCACCCTAATCGGCGCCACCACCCGTTCCGGACTGCTTACCCCGCCGTTGCGCGCCCGATTCGGCGATACCTGCCGCCTCGACTTTTACTCGCCGCGCGAGTTGACCCAGATCGTCACACGGGCCGCGCGGATCCAGGGCGTCCTTACGGAACCCGAAGGAGCGCTCGAAATCGCGTCGCGCTCGCGGGGGACGCCTCGCATTGCCAATCGCCTGCTGCGGCGCGTCCGCGACTACGCCTTGGTAAAAGGCGATGGCGCCATCACGCGGGAGATCGCCGCCGCGGCCCTCCACATGTTGCGGATCGACGAACTGGGCCTCGACGATATGGACAAAGCCATCGTCCGCGGCGTCATCGAGAAGTTCGCAGGGGGACCGGTCGGGCTTTCATCGCTGGCAGTTGCGATTGGAGAGGAGGCTCAGACTGTTGAAGAGGTCCACGAACCCTACCTGATTCAGCTCGGGTTCCTCAAACGGACGCCTCAAGGCCGTGTCGCCACGCCGCTCGCCTATAAGCACTTCGGGTTGCACGCTCCCAGTGAAGACCAAGGCACACTCTTCAGATGACAGGAACCAAGAACAAACAAGACCGATGGTCGAAAAAGCGGCCACACCCAACATTTGGGCCGGCTCTAAAAACTGCACCACAAAATGCAGTAGATAAGGGCGTACAGGACCTTTGTCGCTGTTGAATTGCGGCGCGTATTGCATTAGACTCCGGGGGAGGGAATTGTTTGCCTTTATAGGCAACTTGATTAAGGCGCCGGGTGGGTGTCAATGTTCGGAGGGCTGAGTGCGGAAGCCTGAACGGCCAGTATGGAACGCTTCCAATCTTCGAAAAGCATGTCATATCAGATAGATCTGTCAACCGCGACGGTCTGCACGGCGTTTCTCAAATGGACTTGGCGGTGTCGTGTGCCACGTGGTGGAAACACGTCTCCAAAGTGAGAGGGGGTCCTCTTTGCCCTCAGACGGACTAGCGCAACTGCGAATAAAACCCGGAGGCGACGGATGTTAAGAGGATTGCTGATACGGCAGGTCTTCGTCATTGTAGACCTGGCGTTGGCCGTCCTGGTCGCAGTAGTTGCCTATCTCATCATTGTGAAGGTTTTCGATGCCGACGCTTCGCTTGCAGGAGATGAAGTGTTGGCCAAGCAGCCTGATCCGGGACAGGTCGCTTTCTGGCGGGTCAAGCCCCGAGCGGACTATCAGGATATCGTGGCGAACGAACTCTTTGGAGAGGCTGGAAAACGTTCCCGCAGATCGAATCTGGCACCCCCTCCCCCAGAACCTCCCAAAGAAGAGGTAGACACCTTGGCGCCGCTCATCTTGCGCGGCACAACCGTTGCCGGCCCAGGAGACCGCTTTGCGTCGGCCGTGATCGAAAATGAACGGGACCGACTCGCTGACACCTACTACATCGAGGACGAGGTCCTTCCACAATTGGTGCTGCAAGAAGTACAGAAACGCAAGGTAATCCTACTTAACAAAGCAAAGAACCAGCGCGAAGTACTTCGTATGGACGAGGAGGATGCACAAGCGCACACTCCCGCCACGGGACGCCAAGAACCAGGCGGCAGCCAGAAAGTCGCCTTAAACACTGTCGATATTCAGCAGGATCTTGCCGATATCTCAATGAACCTGGATGAATGGATGGACAATGTACAGCCTGAGCTCTATGTCGATAGGAGCGGCGAGGTTGCAGGGATCACAGCACAGAGCATCAGTCGGGATCCGTTGGCCCGGAAACTAGGGTTGCAGGACGGCGACGTGGTGCAGACGGTGAACGGCATCAAAATTGACAGCCAGTTTAAAGTGCTCGAAATCCTGAACAAACATCAGGATTTGAGGACGTGGCGGGTAGGGATCTTGCGCAACGGCAAGACCAGCATGATGACATACACACTGGAGTAACACAACTACCATGCATCTCAGTCAGCCTCTCCATCGGCAGCGGGGGACCTCGATAGCCAGGCTGTTTCCTTACGCGGCACTTTTCTTGGCAGCCGTGGGGCTGGCGGCCAACGCAAGCTGGGCCGATGCCCGGTGCTCCGCTAAAAGGGATTGCCGCAAAGTGCCAGTGTCCACCCGTGCGCTACGCATGGCGCAAGCCGCCCCCGCCTTAACGCCTGCCGCGCGACCCGCCTCCAACCGGTCTTTGCCCCGTGTCACCTTCAAGCGCCGGCCGATGGTCTCGCAGGCCGCGTCGCCCGAGGAGGAAATGGCCCCGGAGGACCCAGCGGCCGAGGAACCTCTCGAGGGCCCAGAGGAGCCGGCTGAGGACGAGTTCCAGGAGGAAGAGCTCTATCCCGAAGAGGAGGCATACGTCGAGGAGGAACCGCCGCAACCCCCGACGCCTGCGCCTTCCACAGTGAATCAGCTCGAGCAGCGTCCCCGTCCTACTCCACTGAATGGGCGGCGCGGCTTCCCCATAGTTCCCAGCACGGAAGCTCCGACGTCTCCCTCGCGCGAGCGGAGCAAACGATGGGCTGACGCTGGGGAGGGAGAACAGGGCCAAACCGTGGGGAGCGAAGAAGATATTTGGGTGGATTTCGAGGACACTACCCTCGAGGATGTCCTGAAGACTCTCGGGCCGAGAACGGGCAAGAACTTTGACTATGACCCCGCGGTTGCCACGACCAAGGTGACGGTCCTGACAAACGCGAAAATACCAGGCGGAATGGCCTATCAACTGATTGAATCGATCCTGGCGTCGCGCGGTTTCACGCTGGTCTCGACACTTGATGGCAATCTGATCAAGGTGACCCCTCCCAACACGATGAGGGAAAAGAACCCGCTGCATAAAGGAACCGATCAGGTCCCTTTCGACTACAGCAGCTTCCAGACGCACATCGTGGCGATTAAATATGCCGACGTTACGGAACTCCAGCCGATTCTGCAGGGACTCGGCTCGGAGCATTCGCGGGTAGACGCGTATGGACCGACAAACACGCTTATTCTGACCGACAACATTGACGGACTGCGCGACATGTTCGCCTTCATCGAGGAGGTGGACGTGCCCGGCTACGAGGATGTGCTCGAGGTGTTCCCGCTGGAATTCACCCGTGCCGAGGTGCTTGCGACCCAGATTCAGGAGGTCCTCCTGGGCGCCGAAGGCACGGCCGCAACGTCTGCCGCTGCACGCGCCGCTGCAGCGGCTCAAGTGCGCCGGGCCCCCACGCCGACCCGGGCGCGGCCCACCGTACCCGGCCAGATCCAGTCGACCGTGATCGGCCGCCAGGAGCAGACCCTGCGCATCGTCCCGGACGAGCGGCTCAACGCGTTGATCGTAGTCGCTTCGGCCCCCTTGATGGAGCAAGTCACCGATATGATCGACCGGCTTGACCGTCCCATGGGAGAGGAGGGGCAGAACATGCATATCTATAAACTGCTCCATGCCGATGCGGAGATGGTCGAGACGGCACTGAACGCGATCGTCGGCATTGCGCCCCGTCAGAGCGCCCAACAAGCGCCTGCCCAGACTGGAGAGGTCCAGCCTTTCGAGCGCAAGGTTTTGATCACGCGCTACGAACAAACCAATGCCTTGCTGATTGTGGCCTCGCCCCAAGACTACCTGCTGCTCAAGCAGCTTATTGGAAAAATGGACGTGCCGCAGCGGCAAGTCCAAGTCGAGTCGGTCATCATGCGTGTCGCGATCAATGACACCTATCAACTTCAGGTCGAGACCTCGGCTTTGACCGGCAACGACTTCGTGGGCGTCAATAACATTGCAAATCTCGCCACCGCCTTGGCGGCCGGACTCGAAAGCGGCGGCTTCTTCCAGGGTTTCCTGTCGGTTGCTTCTCCCATCGGCGGGACGGCGGCCGTGATCGATGGAACGACTTCGGTAACAATCGACGGCGAGGAAATGGAAGTGCCGTCAGTGCCGTTGCTCCTCACGGCTTTAGATCAATTGACGGACGCGGACGTGCTGTCGAAGCCAAGTCTGGTAACGGTAGACAACCAAGAGGCGAGCATCGTGGTCGGGCAGCAGGTGCCGATCGTGTCGGGCACGTCGCGCAGTCTCGATACGAGCACCAGCCCACTGGCCGGCTACACGCGGGTCGAACGGCAGGACGTCGGCGTGAAACTGAACGTAACGCCTCAGATCACGGAGGGCGACTATATTGCCCTCGAGTTGACCGTCGAGGTCTCAGCAATCGCAGGCACCCAGGTCGGAACCGTAGACGTCCTCGGGCCGACGATCGACAAATCGGAAGTGCAAAACAAAGTGGTGGTGAAGGACGGCGCTACAGGCGTTATCGGCGGCCTCATCCGGGAAGACGTCAGCCGGACAAAGAACCAGTTTCCGATCTTGGGCGACATCCCAGTGATCGGGTGGTTTTTCCGGTCTAAGTCAAACACGCGCGCCAAACAGAACCTTGTGGTGTTGGTTACGCCCCACATCGTAAAAGAGAACGTCGATCTCGAAAGGGTGTCTGCGAAGGCGTTGGAAGACTTCCATGAGGCAAGCGCAGACATTCTCTTCGAGAAAGGCATCATCCGGAGAATTCGCAAGAGACACTATATGAACAACAAGTACAGCCCCACGAGGGAATACAGCGAAAAGATGCTGCGGAACGGGCAAGACACGTTCAATCGCGGCGCCATGAACTAGCGGGGTGGACGCGATGAAAAAGGCTGCGCTCCTAGGCGAGATCCTGGTTCGGCTTCAACACGCCCATCAGGAACAAATAGACGAGGCCCTCGAGCTCCAGAAAATTCGGTCCAAGCGGATCGGCGAACTCCTGATGGATCTCGGCTACAGCGAGGAGGACCACATCCTCGAAGCACTTAGTGAACAGTTCGGCATTCCATTCAAAACGGACATCGCCAAAGAGATCGATTCCTCTCTCACGACTAAAGTCCCGATCAGCTTCATTCGCGAGTACCATATGGTTCCGTATCGGCGCAACGGCTCAGCCTTCTATGTGGCGCTGAACGACCCGGTCAATCTGCTGCCTCTCGACGATTTGCGCATCCTTCTCGAGGGGCAGGTCGAGCCAGTGCTTTGCCGCAAGGCCGATATCCAACAGATCATTGACAACTACTTCGATCAACAGGGCGAAAACGCCGCAAACATGATCGACAACATCGTGCTGACGGAGCATGATTCAGACGAGATCACCTCCATCGAGCAGGCGGATTCCGATCGGGACCTGCTTGATCTGGCCAATGAAGCGCCGATCATCAAGCTGATCAACCTGCTCATTTCCGGGGCGATCAAGGAACGGGCAAGCGATATTCACGTCGAACCTTTTGAACGCGAGGTCCGGGTCCGGTATCGCATTGACGGCGTGTTGTACGAGAAGTTTACGGTGCCCAAATCGCAGCAGGCAGCGGTGGTGTCGCGCGTCAAAATCATGGCGCATATGAACATCGCTGAACACCGTTTGCCGCAGGACGGGCGCATCAAAATCCGCCTGAGCGGCAAGGAGATCGACATCCGCGTATCGGTGATCCCGATTCAGCATGGCGAACGCGTCGTGATGCGCATTCTCGAAAAAGGAACCTTCCTATTTGGCCTCGAGGAACTGGGCATGGATGCCCACGACTACCGTCAGGTGGACAAGCTTATCAAGAGTTCTCACGGGATCATCCTGGTAACGGGCCCCACCGGCTCAGGCAAATCCACCACGCTGTACGCCGCGCTCCAACGGGTCAACTCGCCGGACATCAACGTCATCACCGTCGAGGAGCCTGTCGAGTACCAGATGCCGGGCGTGGGACAGATCGAGGTGCGGCCAAAGATCGGGCTCACGTTCGCCAGCGCCCTCCGCAGCATCTTGCGCCAGGACCCCGACGTGATCCTGGTGGGCGAGATCCGGGACATGGAGACGGCCGAGATGGCCGTCCACGCGTCGTTGACAGGCCACCTTGTTTTCTCTACGCTGCATACCAACGACAGCGCAGGTGCTATCACGCGTCTGGTCAATATGGGCATCGAACCCTTCCTGGTCACGTCTTCGACTATCGCAATCCTCGCCCAGCGCCTTGTACGGCGGGTATGCACCCACTGCAAAGAGGAATACGAGCCCGATATCGAGAGCTTGGTCGAGTTAGGCTTGAGCCCCGAGGAAGCGGCCGGAAAAACCGCGTTCAGAGGCCGAGGCTGCGACCGGTGCCAAGGCCGGGGATACTACGGCCGCACCGGCATTTTCGAATTGCTCCGCATGACGCCGCCCATCCAAGACATGACTTTGCGCGGTGCCGACTCAAACCTGATCAAGCGCGAAGCCCGCCGCGAAGCCATGCGGACCCTGCGCGAGGATGGGGCCGTCAAGGTCTTCAACGGCATGACGACCATCGAAGAGGTTATGCGCGTCACCCGCGACGACATGGTCGAGGGTTCGCTGGAGTAATCCCATGGCGGTCTACGAGTACCAGGCAATAGCGCGTTCGAGCGGCAGGAAAGTCAAAGGCATCATCGATGCCGATTCACCGGCCGCTGCGCGCCGCAAACTGCGCGAGCAGGAGCTCTTTCCCACCACCATGTCCGAGAGCTTCGGGAAAGGCGCAGCAGACGAAGAAATGCGCCGCGGCGGGTGGGGACGCGTCACCAACCGGGACATCAGCTTGATGACCCGCCAACTCGGGGTGTTGATCCACGCCGGCATGCCTATCGTCGAGGCCTTGGGCGCCCTCCTAGAGCAGACGAGCAGTGCCCGGCTACGCAAAATCGTCTACGATGTCCGCGGCAAGGTCAATGAGGGATCGACGCTGGCTGATGCACTGCGTTCGCACCCCCGCATATTCTCTGAGCTCTATGTAAACATGGTCCGGGCCGGCGAAGAAAGCGGGGCCCTCGAGCAGGTCATGATCCGCTTGGCAGACTTGCTCGAACGGCAGGTGCGACTCCAGCAGCGCGTCCAGAAGGCCATGGCCTATCCCGCCGTGATGGCTGTCTTCGGCATTGGCGTCATCAGCTTCCTGATGACGGTGATCGTGCCGAAGATCACGGCCATGTTTCAGCAGCAGGGCCGGGAACTGCCCGGCGTTACAAAGGCCTTGATTGGCATCAGTGATTTTGTCGGCTCGTATTGGTGGCTTATCGTACTGGCCGTGCTCGGCCTTTACGGCATCTGGAGGGCTTGGGTGTCGAGGCCGGAAGGGCGCCTTCGCTGGGATACGTTCCGGCTGCGCTTGCCCTTGTTTGGCGCATTGCATGTACGCATGATTTGCGGCCGGTTCGCGCGCACTCTGGGCACGATGCTCGAAAGCGGACTCTCGATGATGGTGTCCCTCGAAGTCGTGAAAAGCGTTGTGCAAAACCGGGTCGTCGAAGAAGCCATGGAAGACGTTAAGGCCGGCGTTCGCCGGGGGCGCGACCTTGCCACGCCTCTGAAAGACGCCGGCGTTTTCCCTCCCATGCTGATCCACATGGTGGAACTTGGACAGCGCAGCGGCGAACTCGAGGCCATGTTGCTGAGGATAGCAGACACGTACGACGAAGACGTGGAAATGACAGTCGACGCCCTGGTGGGCTTGCTCGAGCCGTTCATGATTGTCGTTATGGGCTGCTTCGTCGGTTTTCTGGTTATTGCAATGTTGCTGCCGATCTTTCAGATGCGGACCGGCGCATAGACGACACAGGAGTTGCATCCATGAATACGAATTCGCGGACCAATAAGCCCGCTGGCAACCAAGGCTTCACGCTCATCGAGCTGATGGTCGTCGTAGTCATTATCGGGATCTTGGCCGCCATCGTGGTGCCGAGAATGATCGGCACGGCCGACGAGGCGAAAGTGACCGCCGCCAAAGCCCAGATAACGAGCTTCAAGCAGGCGCTCATCAGTTACAAGCTGAAGTTCGGCAAATTCCCCACAACAAGCGAAGGCCTCGATGTGTTGATCAGCAATCCGAAAGGATCCCTGCTGGACGCAACCCAAATCCCAAGCGATCCCTGGGGCAACCCGTACGTCTACACGTGTCCGGGTTCGAAGGGTCAGGACTTCGAGATTGTAAGCTACGGCGAAGACGGCGCACCGGGCGGCGAAGGACTTGATGCGGACATCGTAAGCTACGATTTGCAGGGATCCTGAGCACTTCATCCGGCCTGTGAGGGCCGTAACGGATGCCAAAATCATGCGCACTTTGCGCCCAGACAGAACGGGCTACACGTTAGTCGAGCTGGTTCTCGTTGTGTTCATCATCAGCATGGTCCTTGCGATCGCGCTGCCGCGGTTGCTTCCTCTTATCGCCTTCAGCCAGCTCGAGGCTTCGGCGCGGCATGTCGCAGGTTTCGGCCGTGCGGCCATCGCTGAGTGCGCCATGTCCGGCGATCGCTTTACGGTGCGTATTGACCTCGACAATCAACAATACTGGGCTGTGCGGTGGCTTAGCGAAGACGCCGACCTCTTCAGCGATTCCGACGAGGAAGAGACGGACCAGGAACAGATGGACCAGGAAGCCCTCATGCAGCATATCGCAGAACTGAGCACCGACGACATGGATGTCGTATCGAGGCAGATCCAGGAGCGTTTCGACCGGTTTGTGCAGGCATCGATTCAGGCCCGCGCCCGCAACGTCGACCAGGAGGGTATTCTGAGCGGCGTGGCAGACGACATGTTCACCGAGTTTCGTCTTGACGCAGACGACGAGGAAGACAAAAGCGAAGAAGTGAAATCGGCCTTGCTCACGCGAACCATTCTGCCCGAGGGCGTCCGCATTGAGACCGTCCAGATTGGCAACGCCGGAAAGACAAGCGGCGTAGCGGAGGTAGAGGTCACGCCCATGGGTCTCAACGAGTTCGTCTATTTCTACCTTAAGAACGAGAACGACGAGTACTATACGGTTGTGTGGGACGCCGTCACCGGCGACAG
>CAZBQH010000254.1:0-52984 GCA_964493915.1 uncultured Nitrospiraceae bacterium | reverse complement strand
ATGCTGCACAGGACGATGTTCAGCTCGAAGCGGCCAAACTGGCCGCCCAGATCCTCGGGCTTGTGAACGGCCGGGCCGAGGATAAACCCGAACAAGCGCTTGCTTCCCAGGATGAGTCTACGCAGACCGCCGGGGGCGACGAGGGGCAACCTGTCCAAACGGGTTCTCCTTCGCAGATGGAATCGACGCCGGCTGGCGAGGCCGATAACGGTAAGATGAGACCGAGCGAAGTGGACACCGATGATGCCGCTGCCACGAAGGACGAGGGGAATGAGGTCGTGGCCTCGAACCTGGACGAAGAAACAGGGACGGACCGTAAGGATAAATCCGTGAAGACCGCCAGGAAATAACTTGCCTGCTGTTTTCTGTGCGTCATGGGCAAGGTCAATGTCAGCGGTTCAAGCAGGCGCCCCTCCTCAAGCCTGAGACCATCCCCAGTAAAACGACCACGGCCAACGGAGCGGGCTCCTTTATGCAAACAGCCGTTTTCTCACAAAGAAGACCGCGACAACCAGTACCACGAGGGCCCCAACAATCGCGATCTTCAGCGCTCGGCCTTTCGTCTCTGCCTTATCAGAAGTCTGCTTCGTGGGCGGGGCATCGGCAGCTATACCGACTGGAGCTGCGAGACCCGGTTCAGCGGAGGGCGACACGGCGGCTAAGGTTTTGTCGGCCGCTGTCCCTGTTTTCTCTGCACCCTTTGCTAGCTGTTCTGAAGCTACGCTCTCGTTTACATCGGATTCCGCGGTCTGAGGCGCCCCTGTATCAGGCGTCGCCTCCGTGTCCATAGACAAGGGACTGCCCGGCGTCCGAATCCCCGCGCGGACAGCGTCGGCAGCGCTTACTGCTGAAGACAGGCGTTTGGCACCGCTTCCAACTGAAGTCGAGGCCTCGCCTCTCGTCGTGCTCTGGCGCCTGGAGGTTGGCGTGCCCGTGCCTGAGCGCGTTGTGCTTACGCCATGTTCACCGACGCCGGAATCGACGTCCGTCACGGGCAGCCTTCCCGTAACAATGCGTTGCCCCTCATCCTGAGACGCCGGTGCCCCTGTCTCATTGGGGTCTGCCTCTGTAGCAACGACTGGCTGTTCCTCAGAGTTCTGGCTTTGCTGGTCTGGCGTAGTCCGACGCTGGGTGCTTTCGTCCCTGTCATTGGCGGAAGAAGGCCTATCGCCGGGCTCGTCGTCGACAGGATCTTCCGAGGGGACGTCGGTGAATGCAATCGCTCCTGTGCTGCCAGTCGAGGGAATCTCCATGACCGGGTCGGCCGTGGACATGCTCGTGTTGCTGATGCGCACTTCGGAACGGCCGCTTGGGGGATCGCCTACGCGGCTCAACGTGATGCGGGCCACCTCGCCATCGGTTAACGTGTTCGTGTTAAAGCCGACCATTAGTACACGGTATGAGCCCGGTTCGGTCATATTAGCCTGGACATCCTTGTCGGCAGTTGTGGCCGCCGTTCCTGGCTGCGCCGCGACCGGCTCAAAGACGCTGGGGTCGTAGTTGAGCTCGAACCCGATAGCTGACACGCCCGTACCGACGTCCCCTTGAAGTGTGACGGGAATTGTTACCGTGTCTCCGGCAATTGAGGCTTGACCGAGGCGAAGAGCGCCTTCGGCAAGAACGGCGCCTGTCAAGAACGAAGAAAGAACAAGAACCAGGTAGACGGCGAATCGGTTTTTCATATCCATCTTCCAATTGCTTGTCTATTTAGAGACCCCGTGGAATTGTAGTAACCTCAAATAGTCAACGCAAGCACGGACCCCCCGGTTGACAACGAGGATGGTCCATAACCTACGGCTCTCGCCGTGCAGGAGGTTTCGAAGACTCGTTCGTTGCCAGCGGGTCGGTAGGAAGCTCTGGTTCTTTGCCCTTTCCATCTTCTGCAACTTGCTTGTCGGCTCTTTGCCGGAAAAGCGGGAAGAAGGTGAACATATCTCTAAACACCTTTTCGCGCTGCAAGAAGTAATAGCGGACAATGAGGCCTAGGAGGTAGAGCCAGGCCCCGGTTTTCGCAACAGAAACAAAATAGACAAACCGCCTGTAAGTCGGCGGAATCGAGCGAAGACGCAACAACAGTTCGATAGTCAAAGACGCAGGCATAAACGCAACAAGAGCGACCAGCGTCACGTGGAGCGCCCGTGCAAAGGCGTCGTCTGCGTCCAGGCCGGCCTCTCGCGACCGTTGATAGGTGAAAAACGCGAGATAGGCCAGGCACGCGAGAATCAGCATGCTTGGCGAGTTCACCCATGCCTTCGTCATGCGGACATCGCCCCATTCGCGCAGCTGTTCGAACGTCTTGTCCGGAAGAAAACCCGCGATCAGCAGAATGAGCCATAGAAGAAGATTCGGAATAGCCCAATAATCGAATCGCCTTGATTGGCTCACTGAAGACCTCGCGTGCGGCTAATGCGACGGGACATGCCCCTCATGCCGGGAGCTGCCACGGCGCCCGGTACGGGCGGCCCAGCATCGCAGTGGCCTGCTCGTCATCCTTGATGGTCTGAGACTCTGCATCAAACGCGATCCGGCGATTGACCATGGCTGCGATGTTGCCAAGATGACACAGGCCCGCGGTAAGATGCCCTTCTGCAAGCGGGGCCACGGGTTCCGCCTGACCGCGGATGCTCTCAGCGAAGTTCAACGCGTGGGCCACTTCCATCTCGCTGCCGGCGTGGTCGACGCGTTCCCCGTCTTTGGGGTAGAACAGCCATCCCTTCCGCGTGATGATCAGCGAGCCCTTGTCGCCGCCTAGCTCAGCGCCAACGGTCTCGCCGTGAATGGGATACTCGGTCCATAGACGCTGCTCCCAGAGGATGGTCAGATCAGGATAGCGGTAAAGAACGGTCTGGGTGTCGGGCCATTCCTTTGCATCGTGCACCACAAACGTGCCGCCGAGGCCGGACACCCCCGAAGGCCAGTCAAGGTCGAGGAACCACAGAATCACATCAAGCCAGTGGGCGCCCCAATTGCCCATCTCGCCCGTCCCGTAGTCCCGCATGAAATGCCAGTTGTAGTGAACGCGCGGCTCGTTGTAAGGACGATAAGGCGCCGGTCCCACCCACATGTCGTAGTCGAGTGTGCCCGGCGGCTCGCTGTCCGGCACGATGGGAATGGTTCCCCGGTTATGGGTTACCCATGCCCGGCAGAAAGCCACCTTTCCCAAGCCGCCCGACCGGACGAAATCGCGGGCCTGGTGAAAGTGGCTGCCGCTGCGTTGCTGGGTGCCAACCAGAACCTTTAACTCAGGATGCCTCTTCTGCACCCTCACCATGGCCTTGCCGTCTTCGAGGTTGTACGATACGGGCTTCTCGATATAGACGTGCTTACCAGCGTCCAGCGCCATCGCAGTGATCAAGGCGTGCCAATGGTCGGGAGTCGCGTTGACCACGGCATCCACGGCGGGATTCTCCAGAACTTCTCGAAAGTCTCGGACATAGGGCGGCGTTTCCGCAACTTTGCCTTTGAGTTGCTCGGCAGCTCGGGCATACATTGCCTCGTCGCAATCGCATAGGCTGACGATGTCGAACTGGCCCGATGCGATGCAGTTTGCCGCCACTTGATGACCGCGGTTCCGGCAGCCAATGATCGCCACGCCAATCCGTTCATTCGGGGCGGCCTTAGCGCGTCGTGTTGGGGACAGCAAGGCGCCTGTAGCTGCCGCGGATGTCATGATGAAGGTTCGTCTTGTCACGTGCATGGCGTTGCCCCATTTTCTCTCATTTTGATCTTTGCTGTATATGCTGACTTCAAGCTTTTTAAATGACGTCAAGCAGATTGACCGGTCCGGCAAGCAGCGCTTGATCTATATTTGCTTCGGCCTGCCTGTTCCTCAGCGGACTCTAAGCATCTCAACGGTCGTTTTATGAAACATGCAAAGCACCGCTGCATTTCATATGAGAAAGGAGCGAGCCGCCTGTCGTTGCCCGAGAACCTCTCCCCATACCAGTTTGCCGCGAGTCCTGCGCTATTCTACCGGAAACGCCGCGGCTTTTGCACGGGTTTCCCCCTGTGCTACGATTGAACAGCGCCTGTTTCCGGCAAGGTCGCGTGCTTCTGATCCACACTTAGTGTTCGCAGCAAACGCCGAAGAAGGGCGAGGAGGCATGATCATGTGGCTGTTTCTTGCGTGTGCGTCAACGTGTCTGGAGGCGTCTTCCACCGTCCTAGACTACGCGGCGCTGCCCCAGAAGGACTCGTGGTTGCGTCACCCCATTTACGGCGATCCGTCTTTCGACACGTTCCAGAGGCACCCCGGCAACCCGATTCGTGTGGGTGGACCCCCTCACGAGTGGCCCGTAAACGGGTTTCTGTTCCATGACCCGGTCAGTGGAAACCGTTATGTCTATGTTGGGCTTTATGCTGAAGGATACGCGATGCTCAAAGAGCGGGGCTCCATGGGGTGCGTTGCATACCGGTCCACAGACGATGGGGCTACCTGGGCGTACGTGGGCACTATCTGGCCCGATGAACCCTTTCGCTTCGAGGAAGGATCGTCGCCCATCGGCCATGCCCCGGATGTTTCGGTCGTATACGAGAACGGGCGCTACCACATGATCTATGACTGGGCCACCGAGGATTCCGACTGGTCGACCATTATGAACCCTCAGGGAGGCGCCGACAGCGGCATCGGATACGCTTGGGCGGAGCGGCCGGAAGGACCGTTTATACGTACCGCGCCCGCGGTCTACAGCACGCGAAAACATCCGACATACCGCGGAAAGTACAGGCGGGGGTACGCAGCGACCCTGTTGCGTCGGACGGATGACTGGCTTGTTCTGGCGATGATGGACTCGGCCGCCAATATGGGATGGGCCCTTGTTGGAATGACAGCGAAACAGCCGGAAGGGCCGTACTCTGAGCCTGTTTTTCTGCGCGCTGTTGAGGATGCTTACTACCATCCGCCGCTGCTCGAGTTTTTCCCGGCATTTCAATACGAAGGCTATGTCTACGCGCCTGCCACATCTGTGGCACTGAACCGCAACTACCAGGCCGTGTTCCGCGCACCTGTTGAACAGGCCATGGATCCCGAGGCCTGGCGCATATTCCAGGACGGCTCGGTGTGGCACGCGGCGGACGTTTCCCACGAATACTACGGCATCTGGGGGCAGACCTTCAGCGGCCATGTAGACGAGGCGGGAATGCTGCATGTGATGTTCCCATCCCGGAATGTCGAGGGGAGAGGCACCATCAACCTCGCGTCGCGTCCATGGAATGCGCCCTATCGCGAGCGGGGCTTTGTCATGACAGGCCACGGGGGCGCGTCGTTGACCGTTCTCAAGTCGTTCTACCAGGAGTTCGCACTGGATGCGGCCGTCGAGTTGCGCGGCAAGGCCGCTGTTCTTTGGGCTTATCAAGCACCGTTGGGTCCAAACCGGCCAACGGCTGATGCGACATTGCACGCCCTGATGAGGACGCGCCATTGCGCTCTTGAACTGGGCGAAACAGGGGAGTGGGCCGTTGCAGCCGTCGATGAGGTTGGAGCAAAACGAGTCTTAGGAAAGGGCGCTGTTTCTCTGCCGGTTTCGCCGGGGACCCGCCATTCTGTAAATCTGCATCTTGCAGTTGATGCCGCTGGTGCAGTACACCTTCTCCTCAACGGGGAAGATGCTTGGTGCGGCCACGTAGAGACGTCTCCGGGTATGCTCGGCCTTCTTGTTGAGCCCCATAGTCACCTCGGTGTCGACGCATTTGCGGTAGAAGGCGAGCCGAAGCCGGCAACGGTGCGCTATCTGGCAACTGAAGCCATTGTGGGGGCCGGAGAAGCGGCCGGTCAGTGGGAGATCCGCGAGGATCCAGGTTTCACCTACGGGACAGGTGCAGTTTCTGTGAAGCCGAGGACCCGGGCGAAATGGAATCTCGAGGGGCGCAGCTTCGTACTATGGGCGCCCAAGGGCCCTGACTTCGGACGTGCTGAAGTGTTTCTCGACGGGGTCAGCGCAGGAATAGTGGACCATGAAACCGGGCAAAGCCAACCGTCGAGCCCGCTCATGGCCCGAAGCGATCTTCCGCCGGGACGCCACGCGGTGGTCGTGCAGGCTACCCAAGGGGTAGTGCCCTTGGACTTCCTAGAAGTGGGGCTCTGATGGCCCAAGCGGACAGACGATAGAAGCACTTTGCCCTTCGGCTCATTTCCCCGTCGGGTCTACAAATAAAGAGCCCCGGACCCGTCAAGATAGGACTGATCCGGGGCTCTTATTCGGCTTTTAGCGAGTAATACGCGTCTTGTCGCGCTTCCAACTTACTAGGAAGAGGACGGCGATCACACATCCGAGCAGCAGCAGGTCTCCCTTGGCGGGACGCATGGGCAGGGACGACGCCGGTGCGGGCGCTGTGCTGCTTTCCATCGGAAGTCCGAGCTGCATGACGCCGCCGTGCTCCACCACGAACCCGAGGTATGCTACCCCGTTGACGTCGAGCACAAGGTAATCCTGGGCAGCCAACAGGCCCTCGACGTCCTCGGCGGGATGCCACTTGGGCGTCTCGCCTTCAAGATGGTAGAACACCTGAATCCTCTCGGGATTCACGTCTTCAGGGACTGGCAGCCATACTTGCTGCGGCGTCATGAAGACCTCTTCGGGTCCGATCCAATAGGCCGGTCCAACCGCCGCGTCGAGGAGGGCCAATCCCTCTTGGACCTGCTCGCTGACCACGACCAGATTGGCCTGGTCTTTAAGCGCCAGACCGTCCCCGATCTCGCTGTGTGGCGGCTGCCAGATGGGCTGCACCGCCGCCGCGTCTTCCACTACTTCGAACTCGTAGGCGATGGGAACGAGGGGCGTCCCGTCGGCCAGAGCCCCGCCGGCCGTCATCGTGACAACCTCGCCGACCGGCCACGCTGTTTCGGGCTGGTAAACTACCCAGCCGTCCGTAAGCGGTTCAGCGATCGTCGGGACCCAGACGACGGCTTCCGACACCAACGTCGAGGAACTCACAACGCCCCACACGCTCGCTGGATCGATGGTATTGTCGGCACGCAAGCGGATGGCCAGTGCCGAATCGGGTTGAACGGCTATCAGCCCATTCTCGAGTTTTACAGACGGCAAGACCTTGGCATAGACCTTGTCGCTTTCTTCATTGCCTACAAAACCCGTGTCTGAAACGGTCAACGGGCTCGAGCCGCACGGACTCTGCGCCACGACCCAGTAACGGTAGGTTGTGGTCACGGGCTGCGGGAAGCAACCCGCCCCGGTGCTCGGGCTGGCCGCCGAAGTGTCGTCGAAGCTTGTGCCTAGGACAGGTGCGACCGTCAGTAGGATCGCATCCGCCGGCTCATCCGTTGTGGCCCGATACACAAGATAGCTGTCTGCGTCCTCAACCAGGCTCCAGGTTACCCGGACCCGGTCTGGGAAGGTTCCGTCAGAAGCCGAGACCGTAGCCGGGGCCGCCGGTATCACGCAGGCCGTTTGAGCAACGCTGACGATGATGGGATCGCCGAGCGCTTCATTGATGGGCTCCACTTGGACTGTGCCAATCCGCTCGGTTGTGAGCGTATTGTCGGAGAAGCTCAACGTGATGACCCCATCATTCTGCCCACTTGCCCCGGTAAGAATCCGAAGCCACGACTTGCCGTCGATCACTTGGGCAGTCCACGTCAACACGCCGTCGCCCGCGTTCATGACGTCAAATGTTGTCGAGCCAGTTCGTGCACCTACGTCGCGCGCATCCGGCGTAACGGCCAAGGAAGGCGCCGTATCCGGTTCGAGAGGGTTGGTCCCATAAGTGAGCTCGAGAGCGTCCGTGATGCCGTCGCCGTCTGTATCAGGGTTGTAGGCATCCGTTCCGAGGGCCAGTTCGTCCATGTCAAGCAGGCCGTCATCATCGCTATCTCCATCGAGATAGTTGGGCGCTCCGTCCCCGTCAACATCGTCGATGCCTTCGTCGATGTCCAGGATCCCGTCGCCGTCGCTGTCTTCGTCAAGGTAGTTTGGGATGCTGTCGCCATCGGCGTCATCCGTTCCCTCGAGCTCGTCGGATATGCCGTCGCCGTCGCTGTCGCCGTCGAGGTAATTCGGAATGCCGTCGCCATCGGCGTCATCCGTCCCCTCGGCGCCGTCAGGTATACCGTCGCCATCGGAGTCGGTATCCAGGTAGTTCGGAACACCGTCCCCATCGGTATCGACCAGGCCCTCGGTTTCATCGGGTATGTCGTCGCCGTCGGAATCGTCATCGATGAAGTTGGGCAGACCATCGTCGTCTATATCGGCCGATCCTTCGACTTCGTCAGGGATCCCGTCGGCATCCGAGTCGGTGTCAAGGTAGTTGGGAATGCCGTCTTCGTCGGTGTCGCCTGCGCCTTCGGTTTCGTCGCGAATGCCGTCGCCGTCGGCGTCGGCGTCGAGGTAATTGGGAATGCCGTCGCCGTCAGGATCGTCTGTTCCTTCGACTTCGTCATCGATGCCGTCGCCGTCGGAGTCAGTATCGAGGAAATTGCGCACGCCGTCCATGTCGGTGTCGCCTGCGCCCTCGACCTCGTCAGGAATGCCGTCGCCGTCGGAATCCAGGTCGAGATAATTGGGGATTCCATCATCGTCGGCGTCGCCAGAGCCCTCGACGGCGTCTGCTATGCCGTCGTTATCGGAGTCGGCATCGAGGTAGTCCGGCGTGCCGTCGCCATCGCTGTCAACGGTTCCCTCGACCGCGTCCCCGATGCCGTCGCCGTCGGAGTCCATATCCAGGAAGTTCGGGATGCCGTCGCCATCTACATCGACGACGCCCTCGACCTCGTCAGGGATGCCGTCGCCGTCGGAATCCAGGTCGAAAACGTTCGGGATGCCGTCGCCATCCACATCGCCCAGACCTTCGACGCCGTCAATGATGCCGTCGCCGTCCGAGTCGGCATCCAGGTAGTTGGGTATGCCGTCGCCGTCGGCATCCTCCGATCCCTCGAGGTTGTCCGGGATGCCGTCGAGATCGCTGTCCGGGTTTCGCGTTGAGAAGGCGATCACATTGAACGTGTCCTCGCTTGCATAGATGCCGTCGGTGGCCCGTACGGTTACTGCTGCCGAACCGACCCAGTTAGGTGCCGGCCGGATGTTGACATCGTTGTTCACATCAATGGCGACGTCGACAAACGGGTCCGTGACGTTCACAATCGAGTAGCTGATGGGTCCTACAGCTCCGGGTGCAGGGGGAGCGAGAAACGTCGTATAGTCCGGCAAGTGGATGTCGCCCAGGCTTTTCTCATTTACCAGAAGGATGATATCCGGTAAGCCGGCCAGGCTCAGCCGGGAGCGGAGCTGAACCACCACGTTGATAACGACATTGTGGTCGCCGTTGTCCACCGCCAGTAATTGGATGGTGTAGAGCCCGAGGGGCTGGCCTGTCGTGTCCCACGTGGCCAAGACATCGTCAACAACCGCGGTCGTTTCCAGCCACTCCGTAAGATTGGTCCATGGGCCCGAGCTGTCTGCTCCCGGCGCGATCCGTACGCCGTAGCCCACGAAATCGACCGGATCCTGCGCGGTACCGGTAATCTCGAGCACTTGCCCTTCGTTGAGAACCATTCCGTGATTGGGAATGGTCAGGTAAGCCGCTGGGTACGTGTCATTAACGCCGCATTGGACAATCTTTGTCGTGCTGTTGCCCAGAACGTCCGTGGCCGTAACCGCAACCGTTTTCGTTCCCGTCGACGAAGGGGTCCAGGAGAAGGACCAGTATTCCGTGCCCTGTGCGATGCCGTCTACGCCGTCAATGGAGACGGACACCTCGTCAAGCCCCGCCGGGCCGTTCTCGAGGGCGGAACCATAGATTGTGCCCGGGGCCAGAGGGACCATCGCCCCGTTTTCCGGATACGCGATGGTAACCGTAGGCGGAGCATTATCCACCAGAAGCGTGTTGGACTGCTTGGGCGCTGAGAGATGGCCCATGGCATCTTTCACGACCACCTCGATGGAGAGAGCGGTTGTTACGAGGGCTTCAGGCACGATGAAACTCCCTCGCAAGCTTCCGTTGCCGTGTACTGTCAGCATGGGGGTGATGTCTTCGAGAGCGAGCCGGTCGCTGTCCAGTAACGTAGCATGTGCGAGCACGGCTCCTGCCGGGGCCAAGCCCGTGACATGGACCGTATTCCCACTGGTCACCATAAAGGGCAGTCTATCGCCTCGTATAGCTATCTCGCCCGGGGGCGCCGGAGCCGTCATGTCGCTGTCAACGATGACCGGCATGGTCGTCTCGACCCTTTTCAGATGGGTCTCGTCAAGCACCTGGAGGCGCAAGACATAGAAACCGTCCGTAAGGGTGGACACGTCCCAAGCGTCGAGCAACAGACCCTCGTCGACCGGCACATACGACGCCGCCAGCGAAGTCCATTGCGTCACCGCCGCTGGGTCGGCGCCCAAGCCGAAATCGAGGGCATAATGCCCGAAGCCAAAGGGACCTGAACTGGCTGTGCCGCGGATCGGCACGGCGCCTTGGATATGTTGGTTGCGAGACGGAGAACTGATCGCCGCGGCCGGTAGGCCGGGGTCATAGTGGACCGTAACCATGTCGCTCACGGTCGAGCCGCCAAAACGGTTGAGCGCCTGTGCTTGGACGACATAGACACCAGGACCCGGAGGTGTCCAGAGGCGCGCCCAAGTCAGGCCGTCCAAATTGCAGAGCTCGGTAAACGTAGCTCCCCCGTCCGTGCTGAGCCGTACGTCCAGAATATTGGCACTCTCGACCGTGCCGATGAAACTGATTGGGACAGCGCGGAAATGGGCATTGTCGCTTGGGGCATCGAGGGTAATTCCCAAGGCTGCATCCTGAACTGCCGGGTCGGTGCCTTCTCCAGCCTCGAGGCCGTCGGGCAGTCCGTCCAGGTCTGTGTCGGGTCCTGCGTTCTCGAAGGCGCCCATATCCGGGGCCGCGCCTTGAGGTCTAGGTACTCCGGGGAGATCATAAGGCGGCGCAGGTTCGGTAGCACGGTCTATAACCGGCGAGCCTGCAAGGATGCGCAAGTCCCCTCCAGCCGCGTTCACAAAGAGCGGGTCCTGGCTCATATTGCCGGCGCCTGCGAAGCCGCCTTGAATGTCAGTGTACTCGACCACAGTCGAGCTGTTTTCGTCGCTGAAGATCTGCTCAGGGCTGTTGCCCCAGAAAATGCTGTTGCGGATCTCGCCCGTCGCATCGAGCATATGGAGCGCCCCGCCTTCCCAACCGGGTTGCGCCGCATTGCCAGAAAATGAGCTGTTAACGATCTCGATGCTTGCTTGCGTGCTGAAAGAGGCGCCGCCACGCTGGCCGAGATTCAGCGCGAACACGCTGTTAGTTATGTCGACCAACGCGTCGTTGTTGCACAGCGCGCCGCCGTCGCCCAAGGCCGAGTTGGATACGAAAGTGCTGCGTGCAATCGTTGCACGTGTTCCGCCGCGGCTATGAACGGCCCCGCCCCCTCCTTGCCCCAATGTAGTCTCATTACCCGAGAAATAGCAGCGTGTGAGGTTGATCGCGGCCGCCTCGGCATCGATAGCGCCGGCATTCTGCGCCTGGTTGCCGGTGAAAGACGTTTCGGCAGCATCAAGCGTAGCGTCGAGCACGCGGAAGGCGCCGCCGTTGTCGGCCTCGTTGTGTTCAATCCGGGACCCGTTCAAGTTCAATGCCGCTCCGGAACGGATCATCCCGGCCCCTCCGTCGCCGAGCGAAACGTTGTTCACCTTGAAGATGCTCTGGTTGACCTCCAGCACGGCATTGCCTGTAGCAAACAACGCGCCGCCCCCTGATATCGCTGAGTTCTCCTCGAAAGTTGATTGCTCAACAACGGGGGAACCGTTGTCGGCATAGAGGACGCCGCCCAGGGATGCGGCGTTGTCCATGAACCGGCAGCTGGTATAGCGGCCTGCACTTCCAGCGATCTCGCTTACAGCACCACCCTGCTGCGCCTCATTGGCGTCGAAAAGCACGTCGATGAGCAAGGGAGCTGCAGCATGGTTCGCCATGGCGCCGCCCATGTCGGCACGGTTACTCCGGAAAGCTGTCTCGACGATCTGCGGTGCGGCACCATTTGCATTGTACATTGCGCCGCCCTCGACCGCCTGATTCCCCTCCAACAGGCAATTCGCCACAATGGGCGAGGCCGCGACGTTTAGTATCCCGCCGCCCAAGCCTGTTTCGGCGCCGTCTGCACCTGTCGCATGACCCCCGCGAATTGTGAATCCGTCCAGGCGGGCGTCGTCGGCGCCAATCACGACATGGTAAGCCGGCTGGCTATTGCGAGCTGTTCCGCCGTCGATGACCGTAACATTGTTCTCCCAGTCGCGTTGATCTCGAAGAACCTCGTTCCCCTCGAATCCGCCATACATATTGACGCGCTCGTAAAGGACCAAGGCGCCGGACGCGTCCGTCGCGGCACGCGCCTCGTCGTAAACGCCTGCGCCTACCCAAACCTCAGACAGCAGAAAACCCTGGGCCAGGTCCACGCCTTCCTGAAGCGTCGTGAAAGCAGTTGCCCACGACAGTCCGTCCTCATTTCCTGACGTGTTGCTCTTGTCAACATAGATGATGAACACGTCTTCACTGTCCGGAACGCCGTCGCCGTCTGAGTCGAGATCAAGGTAGTTCGGGATGCCGTCTCCGTCCAGGTCGGCCGTCCCTTCGGCGCTGTCCGGAATGCCGTCGCCGTCCGAATCCGTGTCCTGATAATTCGGAATGCCGTCGCCGTCCGCATCGCCGTCGCCTTCGACCGAATCGGGGATGCCGTCGCCGTCATAGTCGCCGAGGAAGGGCTCTACCACCGGCCAGCTCTTGTCGAAACGGCCGTAGAAATCCGTTTGGTCCGGCAGATCGCAGGAGGAACAGCCGCAACAGAGCTGTCCGATTATCTCCTGCGTGTCCGAGAGCATAAGAGGGCTGCCGGAAGATCCTGTCTCGGTCACGCCCGACTGCCAGGTAACCTCCCAGTAGAGGTCGGACGGGGGTACTGGAAAACAGATGCCACGTGCGGACAAGACGCCGAAGCTGATTCGTTTGTAATCACCAGACGGGTGGTGGATGCAGGTCGTGTCTGTTCCCAACGGCCAAGGTTGGGTGTTCCAGCCCAGAAACGCCAGATTGCTGGGCGGGCTCTGCCGCATGCGCAAGAGGGTCAGGTCCACCCCAGGGTCTTCGGTCTCGCTCAAGACAGACACCGAGCCAACAAGGAACGTCGCGCCGCCCGTCGTGCGCGGCACTGTCGCAATATCGGGCGGGTCGCCGTCGCATACACTGGTCTGCCACAGCCAAAAGAACGCGATGGTCGCCGCCGCCTCTTGCGTCGAGACGCAATGGTTCGCCGTGAGATACAGCGGCACGCGCGTCGACGGGTCCGTGTCGGCGATCAGGCTGCCTGTGCACCAAAGGCCTTGCCCGTCAGCGACGAAGGATATGCCGCCTACGCCGGTGGCCGTCTCCGCCCACTCGGGGAAACAGGTCAAGTCGTTATGACAGTCGCCGGCCTGTTTCGCGGCGGCTAGGTTGTTCAAGTCGGCATAGATGAAAAGCGTCTGGTCTATAACTACTTCCAGACCCGCAAGGTTTGTACCTGCAGGAGCGAAACACTCGACGGTCACTTCCTGAGAGAAACAAGCGGCGCTCCAGAGGTCGCTGTCGTCTCCGTAAGGACCGGTATAAGGACCATAGACCTCGCCGGGATCGGCAGCGTCGTAGACAAGCACCTGAACACCCGCCGGCAGGGCGAGTTTCTGGAAGTGAATACGTTGCGCCACCGCGTCCGCGGCTTGGATGGTTGCCGCCCAGAGCCGGCCACCCCCTACGGACTGCCACGCGCCTTGGAATGCTCTCCCACCTGATAGGACAAGGCTTTCCGGCATCTGCTGGGTCACGCCGATGCGCTCTGCGTGGAAGCAGGGGCCGTCCCCTGAAGGATTCTCCGCCTGAAGCGCTGCGACGTCGAGGAGAGGCATGTCGATACAAAGCGAAGGGGCCGCCGAGTACCGCACCCCCGCCGGCATTACTTGGGGGACAGCCTTCGCCGCGTAAAGGTTCGAAGGCGGCTCGCAAGCCTTCTGCCGGGGCTCCTGGGTCCAGCTCCGTTGGACCAGGCCCAGTCGAGACAGGGCTACGTCGTTGAGCAGTTCGCCCGTACTGTCGGCCCAGAGCGTGAATTCCTCGCCTTGGGCATCTCGGACCCGGAAACCGAACACCAAGTCGCCGCCGCCCCTCGGGGGCGCCTCGTACCACGTCAAAAGCACCTCGCAGGCGCTCGGTTCGTAACCTGCCGCCGTCAGCAGACTCGCGGCGTCTGGCACCTCGGGCGGCTGGGAGAAGTGAGAACCGCAATTGTCTTTCGCATCCCTGGCCTCTGCGGCGAAGCCAACATAAAAGGCCAAGGCCAGAACGAGCAGAACTGCACATTTCTTCATAACGCCAACACTCCTCCTGCTAGATGCTCGGTGGTGTACCCTGACGACCCGAGTCCACTGCGTGTTTGGGCAAGAGCACAGACGCGTCCAGCGCGCTTGCTCGCTGGAGCCTTCGGAAACTACCCCTCGATTGTTCATGATATCCCCTGTTGGCAGGGGCGCCTCGCCTGCGGCGGGCACATTCCCACGCGTTGTACCCCAAACCGGGAAAACAGCCTTCAATGACGTGAATCATAGACTCTTAACTTGTCTGGCGTCAAGAGTTAAAGCGGACGGCCTGGCAGTCGCGCCCTTATGAGCCACAATTCCATGTGCGAGCCAGCGAAGCGTGAAGGGGAACCGGTCGATTACGGGTCCCAAAAGAGCCCCGTTCAGCACCCGCGGCGCGGAGGCAGCTATGCAAGTTTCCCTTGCTGTCTAAGCATCGTTTTTACCGCAGCAGCCGCCTCTTCGCGGCCGACGGTCACTTGTGTCACGCGCCCTGCCTTCCGGTACGTCTCGTGATCGGCGATGCTCTCGCGTTGCTTTTTGCCGGCGGCAAGATCCTTGATCGAGACCAGTCCCCGCGCTAATTCGTCCTCGCCGAGTATCACTGCCACGGGAATCCCATAGAAATCCGCATGGGAAAGCTGGGACTGCATATTCATCTTCGCGCCGAAATAAGTCTCTGTGCGCACCCCTGCCTGCCGGAGGTCGGAGGCCAGCCTGAGGGTTTCACAGGGCGGCACCTTGCCTATCGTAACGACTAAGGCTTGGGCCGTCGTGCGTTCTGCATCTGTCAGACCTGCCTGGCGAAGTGCCGCCATGAGACGGTCTATGCCGAAGGCAAAGCCGGTGCACGGCACTTCCTTGTCTAGAAAACGCGCCACGAGACCGTTGTAACGCCCTCCGCCACCCAAGGAGCCGAACTCGAGGGCCTGGGGGAAGACCAGTTCGAATACGGGCCCCGTGTAATAGTCGAGGCCTCGCGCGAGCCGCGGCGTGAACGGTGCACGGTGCTCGGAGACGCCAAGGGCCGTGAGGCATTCATCCAGTTCGCGCATCTCGGCCACGGCCGCTTCCGCCGCCTTTCCCGGAGGCAGCGCCTGCTCGATCTGGTCCACAACCTCTGCACGGACACCGCCCTGCAAGCCAATCAGCGCCAGCACCTTCTCGATAACTATCTCGTCAAGGCCTACCCCTGCAATGGGGTCGCCCGACTCGTCCATGCGCCCGGCCCCGAGTTCCTTGCGCACATTCTCCTCTCCAACCTTGTCGAGCTTGTCGATCACCCGCAGAACGTGTTTTGATCGTTTCTCGTCGTTGATGCCGCAACCTTCGAGGAGCACATCGACCATCTTTCGGTTGTTGATGAGCACCGCATAGTTGTCCGCGCCTAAGGCGGTCATGATGTCGCAGACCACCGCCACCACCTCGGCGTCGGCTGCAACGGCGTTCGATCCCGCGACGTCAATATCCACCTGCGTGAACTCTCTGAACCGGGAGGGACCTGGCTTGTCCGCTCGCCAGACAGATCCGGCAGCGTAACGTCTGAAAGGGATCTTGAGCCTCTCCGGGTATTGCGCAAGGAGCCGCGCAAAAGGGACGGTTTGGTCGAAGCGCAGGGCAATGGCTTCTTCCTCCGGGCTTTCGAGCCGGAAGAGTTCTTTATTCGTCTCTTCGCCGCCCGTGCCAAGAAGCGCCTCAAGGTATTCGAGCGCCGGCGTCTCGACGGGCACAAAACCGTAGCGCCTGAAGACGTCTTCCATTGTTTGAATCACGCGGCGCCGGGGAATAACGTCCTCCGGCAACAGATCCTGGAACCCCTTGAGGGTTCTCGGCATCACGAGCTTCTGTCCGTCTGACATGACGCTCCTCGCTGATCTCTGAGGTTGCGGGGGCAAAAACTGCGGAAAATTGCGGCCCTGCAAAACAGGCCGCTGCGATGCATGCGCCCCGGGCACGCGCCGCTAGGCGTGAACTGTCCGCGGGCTTAACGATGGGCACGCCATAATCGCCGGAAAGTCTACCAGAGCCGAAGCAGACCGTCAAAACAGTCTCGATTTGATGGAAGAAACAGCCTCCGTGGAGGCTGCGGGCCAAGCTCCGCAAGGGATTGCGGTGTTTGGAAAGGATTGGCAATGCATGAGTTAGCAAGGAAGTCGATGCGAGCGAAAAACCTCTTGACACAGGGCATTCAAAAGGTTATAGTAAGTAAACCAGTTTACTTAATCGGTTTATTTAAGTTATTGCGTGCCTGAGCCAAGAAGGGGCGCTATGGCGAAAAAACGTGTTACGATCCAGGATGTGGCCGCCAAGGCCCGGGTAAGCAAGACCTTGGTGTCGCTCGTCCTCAATCGTAAAACACTCGGTTCGCAAGTCAGCAACGCCACTCGGGATCGGGTCCTTGTTGCCGCGCGGGAGCTGGGCTACCGCCCCAATCGCTTGGCCCGCAGCCTTTCGACACGAAAGACCGGGGTAATTGGCTTGTCCCTCTGGCACGAGTACCCTCCTTCTACATCGACCTCCCTAATCTCTGCTGCCCGCGCGGTCTACGGCCATGCCTTCGTTGAGAGCGGAGTCCGCGTCGTAACGTTCAAGTGCGGTTATGAAATCTTGCTTATCGATCGTTGGCCTATTGAACTCCACGAAAACATATCGGCCATCCAGAACTGCGTTGACCTGATCGACGGCTTGATCTACGCCGGGGTAGATCCCCGAGACCCTGAGCTTCAAGTTGCACTAGACTCGGGGCTTCCTCTGGTTTTGATGGGTCCCAACGTCACGGGGCGCAATGTAGCCAGCATAAGCGTAGACAACTCCCGGATCGTCTATCAGGTCGTTAGTGCAATGCTTCAAAAAGGGCGGCGGCGGATTGGCTTCATCAAACCTTTTGACGACGAACAGCCGCTGAGCCGGTTGCGGATGGCGGGCTATCGGCTTGCGCTCGAAGAGGCAAACGTGCCGATTGATGACGCCCTTGTAGTTTGCGGCACCCGTGGCGAGGAAATGGGCGCTGCGTTAGCCGAGCATTACCTCGGGCTTGACCAGCTCCCTACGGCCGTGTTTGCTGCCCGGAACGATGTCGCGCTGCCGTTTCTGAAGCGTTTGACCGATGGGGGAGTGCGCGTGCCGGATGACTTGGAACTGGTGGTTTGGGGGGACGACCTCAGTCTTGCGCTGACCCGGCCCTCTGTTACGGCCATCGACAACGACACGATGGGGATGGGCAAGAAAGCGGCTGAACTGCTTTTCCAAGCTATGAAGGAGACTGGGCACGTCCGGCGGCACACTTTCGTCGAGGCGCATCTGGTTGAACGGGAGTCCTGCACCCTTCCAGGATGGGACGGCGCATCGGCCCCGGCCTGGGCCACAGACGCTGCGATTGACATTGGAGTTGCTTGCTAGAGCGTGTTTCGGTCCTGTGAGTTGATGCAAAGGGAACGAGTGCTAGGAGTGGACAATGAGCAGAGAAAACGAGGGAATGACGCGCAGGAGATTTGGTGCTTCCGTGGCTGCCGCGGCAGCGGCCTGTCTTCAGGCGTCGAAAGGAGCTGGAGCAGCTGTGCGTGCGCAGGATGTGACCGACGCGGAGATGGTGAAAATTCCGGGTGGAACAGCAGTGATCGGGACGGACCCCGCCGAGGCGGAGGTGCTGTCAAAAACGTATGCAGTCCACCCAAGTTGGTTCTCGCTCGAATTCCCGTTGCGCAGGGTCGAGCTTCGTACGTTCTACCTTGACAAGTATCCCGTGACGAATGCGGCGTACGTTGCGTTTGTGCAGGATTCGAAGTACCCATGGTCTTTTCTTCGTCACGTGATGCAGCAGTTGGATGACATCGCGTCGCACCCGGTCGTCCGGGTGAACATTCTCGATGCGCAAGCGTATGCGGAGTGGGCCGCCAAACGGCTTCCGACAGAGGAGGAGTGGGAGTACGCGGCGCGCGGTCCCGACGGTTTTGCCTACCCCTGGGGGCGTCAATGGGACCCTTCCCGTTGCAACACCAATGGAGAAAACGTTCCCAATGGACGAGGCATGAAACCCGTTGGCGCCTATCCGACCGGCGCGAGCCCCTTCGGCGTCATGGACCTTGCCGGGAATGTGTGCGAGTGGACGAACACACCTCATACGGCAGCCTGCCACGTCGTTAAGGGCGGGTTCTGGAAACAGCACGAGCCCTACCTTTTCCGGGCAGCCTACAGGGGCATGACGCAGTTCAGTTCCAATCAGCAAGAGTATCTCGGTTTCCGCTGCGCGCGGGACGCGGAATGAGGAGGATTCAGCCGATGTCGCTTACATTGAAGCCGGCGCAACAGAGCCAGGCGCTCTCGATACATTCGGACAAGTGGCCCAGCGGGCCGTTCATTTACACCCTTCCCGAAGCCGTCGGATCAACCCGCAAAGCGGTCTGGGGCGCGGCGCCCGAGACGTTGATCGCTCCCACGTGGGAGCCGGCAGACGGCGGCGGGTGGTCCTATGACTGGCGCAAAGAGGGGGTGTTAGCCTTTTCCGTTAAGGCGGCGCCTTCAGAGAACCATGTAGACGTGACCATGCACCTGACGAATCTGGGCCCCGAACCTTGGCCTGGATCGTTCGCGTTTAATTGTCTGAACCCGAGCCGTGTGCTCGAGTTTGGCGACTACGACGGGGCGCGGACCTATCTGCTGCTTGACGGCGAATGGAAGCCCATCACGTCTGTCGCGCGCGTCCATTCGCGCCGGCCGACGATACAGCTCTGGTACGTCGAGGGACAACCGCGTCCGCTCGACTTCGTTGAGGCTTTTCAAGCGACACCCGAGCTTTATCCGAAAGGAGTTCTTGCTGTCCGCGCCTATAACGGGAAGGACGTCATCGGCGTTACGGCAGACAAACCGTTTTTCCTGTTCTCAAACCTCGAGTTTTCCTGTATTCACTGTTCCCCCTCGTTCGGCGCGCTCGAACCGGGCGAGGAGGGTCATGCACTGAGCCGTTTCTTTGCATTCTCAAACACGACAATGGATCTGCTCGAAGAGAAGATCGCGTTTCTAGGGGCCTGACGGCCTGATCCCTTGTTTTTGCTCACCGCGCCGCCTTTTATACTGCGCAGGATGGAGACGCTCCGTTCTACGCAGAATTAGTGTGATGCACCTGCGCTGCCGCGAAACGGTAATTCGCGGATTCCCGGCTGCCAAGTCTAAACACAACGGAAGCGCCGCTGCACGAGACCGCGTCTGCGTGGGCCGTGCGTTTGTTTGTAATCGATGCTTGAACTAGTATAGGCGCGTTGCATGTGAACTCAGATTGAACGCCGGGAGGGCAATGATGTCTTCAAGCGATGATCAGGCAGACAAGATTGCTTACACAAAAAGGGACGGTCAGGCAGAAAACCCCAAGGTGCAGCGAGGGAGTGGACGTGAACCCGGCGGTTGTAACGATGAGGCCGGCCCGCAGACCGGCATCAACCGGCGGGCGTTTCTCCAACGGACAGGCATGGGCGTCGCGACGGCGTCTCTCGGGCGGCCGTTGGCGCTGATTGCGGGCGCTGTTGGTGCCGACGACACCGGTCATGGGGGCCTTATCCCAGCCGATAAGGGTCTTGCCGAGGAATGGGTGCAAAACCTTTTCGAACGCGGCACGAAAGAGATTTTCTCCGGCGAAGCACTGGACCATATCGGCATGCCTTGCGGCGGAATTGGCGCCGGTCAGCTCTATTTATGTGGGGACGGGACGCTGGGATCGTGGCAAATCTTCAACAATGCCGTTTCGAACTGGGTCGATGGGACCAATGCTACCTATGAGCATACGAAGATTGCCAAACCCGTCGAGCAGGGGTATGCGGTTCTCGTTCGAACGCAAGGAGAACTCGTCTCGAAGCGATTGTGCCGCCTGGACTTTCCTGAGACAACCTTTAGAGGTGAATATCCGATTGGGACAGTTAGCTATCGTGCCGACGATTTCCCTGTCATGGTTGAGATGGAGGCGTTTTCACCGTTTGTGCCGCTGAACGCAGAGGATTCGGCCTTACCTGCAACACTTTTCCATATCACCGTGTCGAATGTCTCGGACAAGCGGGTGAGTGCCGGGTTGTTGGGGTGGCTGGAGAACCATGTAGGCTATGCCTATGGACTAGTGGCGCCCGGCCGGCGCATTTCCCGCGTTGCACGGGACGACGGCCGTGTTGTCCTGACCCATGCCGCCGAAGACGTATCTGCCGAAGACAAGAAGACCTTCTACGAGCATCAACGGCCCAAAATCGTCTTCGCGGATTTCGAGGGCGCGGACTATCGAGACTGGACGGCGGAGGGCGAGGCCTTTGGCCCGAGTCCTGCGAGAGGGACGCTCGACAACCAGAACCCAGTGACCGGATACCAGGGCGAGGGGCTGGTCAACTCGTATTATCAAGGGGACGGGACAACGGGCAGGCTGATCTCTCCGGATTTCCAAATCGAGCGACGGTTCATCAACTTCCTTATCGGCGGCGGCGCTCACGCGGGCAAGACCTGCGCGAATCTTGTGGTCGAGGGCGAGGTGGTACGTACGGCCACTGGCCGCAACTCGGAGACCCTATTCTGGGCGTCATGGGATGTGTCGGATCTCGAAGGCCGGACTGCCCATATCGAGGCGGTCGACGAAGAAACGGGCGGCTGGGGTCACATCAACCTGGACCAGATCGAGTTTGTCGACATCCCGCCCCGCAACGTTCCGGACGCCATCGAGCTGGCCGCGGACTGGGGCACGATGACCCTTGCGACGACGGATGGCGACGCGCAGGCCTTGTGGGCCGACAGGCGGGACAGGCCTGCCGACCCTTCGTTCCAAGGGCAACCCTTCGAAGTGGCGAGCTACGACATCCGCGATGCCCGCGTGGGCGTACTCCGAACGGGGGAGGTAGAGCTCGAACCCGCCGCTGCGCATACGTTCACATTCGTACTGACGTGGCATTTCCCGAATGAGCAGCCGGGCGGCCGTTTTTACGCAGTCCGATTCAAAGACGCCGAAGAGGTTGCGGATTACGTGCTCGATCATCATGACCGGTTCACCGCGGATACGCGGCTCTGGCGCGACACGTACTACAACAGCACATTGCCCTACTGGCTGCTCGACCGGTTGCATTCGACCCTGTCTTACCTGGCGACCGGGACCTGCCAATGGTGGAAGAACGGCCGCTTCTGGGCGTATGAAGGCGTAGCCTCTTGCCACGGAACGTGTACGCATGTCTGGAATTACGCGCATGGTCATGCACGTCTGTTCCCTTCTCTGGCGCGAACTATCCGCGAAATGCAGGACTTTGCGCCCCGCGACCAGGGCGGGGGATTCCACCCGGACACAGGTTTGGTCGGGTTCCGGAGCGACGACAACTACGCTGCAGACGGTCAGTGCGGAACGATCCTCAAGGCGTACCGTGAACACCTGATGTCGACTGATAACGCCTTTCTGAAGCGGAATTGGCCTCGCATTAAGAAGGCTCTCGAGTTTTCGATTGGCCATGACGGCAATGCCGATGGACTCATCGAGGACTTGCAGCACAACACCTACGACATTAACTACTTTGGGGCGAACAGCTTCGTAGGTTCGCTCTATCTCGCCGCCCTCCGGGCGGGCGAGGAGATGGCCCGCGAAACGGGCGATGAGGATTTCGCCGAGACTTGCCGGGCAATCTACGACCGCGGCCGAAAGAAGACCCTCGCGCGTTTATGGAACGGGGAATACTTCGAGCAAGACGTCGATCTCGAGGAGCACCCGCAGCATCAGTATAAGGACGGCTGTCTCTCGGACCATCTGTTTGGGCAAGGGTGGGCCCATCAACTCGGGTTGGGCTATATCTATCCGGAGGAGCATGTTCACACAGCGTTGCAGTCCATCTGGAAATACAACTGGGCGCCGGATATCGGACCCTACAACAAGGAGCATCCGCCCTTCCGTTGGTTTATCACGCCAGGTCAGGCGGGGCTTTTTACGTGCACTTGGCCTAAAGGCAACTACATGCCGGAAGGAACGGTCTACAAAAACGAAGTCTGGACGGGCATTGAGTATCAGGTGGCCGGCCACATGATTTGGGAAGGGTTTGTTCGCGAGGGGCTTGTCATGTGCCGTGCGATCCACGATCGGTACCGGCCGGCTTTGCGCAACCCGTACAACGAGGTCGAGTGCGGTGATCACTACGCCAGAGCCCTCGCGAGTTGGGGCGTCTACCTTGCCCTCATGGGGTTTGCCTACCACGGCCCCGAGGGCCGGATTGGATTCGCGCCGCGCATCACGCCCGAGCAGTTCCGGGCCGCGTTCACGACGGCAGACGGATGGGGGACGTTCGAACAAGTGCGAGAGGAGACGACCCAGCGGAATGTGATGGCGATCCACTGGGGCAAGCTCCATATCAAAGAGATAACGCTAAGCGTGCGCGAGCAATCGGACGGGGCCCCGGTTCGCGCAACGATAGACAGCCGTCTGGTGCAAGCAACGCCCAGGTATGAAAACGGCGTCTTGCACGTGGAATTGGCGGGCGACGCAATGATCGCGAGAGGTCAACGCATGGAGATCCTGATCGGTTGATTTCGTTCTGGCTAGGCGTTGGCCCGGATATCGTTCAGCAAAGCCAGGGCACGTTTGGCGAGACCTTCGCAGTGGCTGAACGCTTTGGATCCTTGGCCGCGGCGCAGTTCGAGGCGCAGGGTCGTAAACTCGCGGGCAAAAGGTGCCACCCTGAGGCCCCATTCCCGCGCTTGATCGACTTTCCCGCGGTTCATTAGACGGCAGAGAGCGCCATCGCAGGCGCAAACGGCCGCGCTCGCTTCGATAATGTGGCTCCGCGCCTGGAAAATAGCGGGTTCGTCATAGACTGTGTTGATAAGCAGGTCGCTGGCTTTGTCCATGGTCTCGAGGTCGGCCAAAGGGTCTCCCGTTGTGGCATTATGCAGAAAGCGCTCGGCCATGGCTACGTCCAAACCGTATGCCTTAGCCAGCTCAAGATTGAAGGCGAGTTGACGCCGATCGTCTTCGATGAGGCGGTTTGCAACCACGTCGCGCCAATGAATGCAGGTCTCTGCGTCGGCCACGAGCAGCATGCGGGCCTGACCGGGGAACATTTCGAGATGACGTTGCCGCGGCATGCCTGCCCACTGGCGGGTATGGATAAAATCGGTGAGATCATACACTTCGCGCCCGCCGAAATCCTGCGAAGAGATGTCCAGATTCAGACTTATCATCCCTTCCGTAGTGTTGCTGATGATGAAATAGAGTTCGAAATCGTCTCCTACAAGACGCGTCGCGGTTGTCGGCGGGACCCCTCGGGGCAGCGCACTCTTCGCATCGGACGGCTGGCTTGATAAGTACGGCATCTCGGGCAAAGGCGCCGGACGCGCATGTAAAAGGAGAGGGACCATCGCGGTGAACAGGGCCATAGATTCGTCAAGTTCCGCCCACAAATCGCTGAAAGTCAGGAAAGGCCCTGTCAAGGATCTCTGGTAACGCCCGCCTATCCAGACTGGGTCGTTATGATAGCTGAAGGTAAACCAACCCCTCACCCCATTGGCCACGGCAAGGTTCACCATGAGTCGCATCTCAGGACACGTATTCCATGGTGGCGTGCCCGTGGCATAGGTGAATCCAGATCCGAATACCCAGAACTGCTGACCGCCCACCAGAGGCAGGTGCGCCTGAACCATAGGGGCGATGTCGAGTGGGCAGTGCCCCGTGTAATGCGTTACGCCGGCAATCGGAAAATGGGGCGCATACAGCGGGAACGCCGTTGTTTGACGCGTAACAACAAACGTAGGGTGCTCGGCGTCGGCTTCCCTCATAAGCCCGCGGGCTCGCAGGATGTTGCTTAGTTCGTGTTCCGGCGGTTCATGTTCGAGGCTCCACGCCAATAGGGACGGCGAGTCGGCGTAGGGCTTGACGCCCTCCTCGATGAGCTCGCGTTGATCCAGAGGGTCGTCCATGAGGGGGAAATCGTGCGAAGCCACCACTTTCAGTTGATAGGCGTCCGCCAGTGCCAGGAGCTCGCGCCACTCGTCTTTGCTGAACTTGGAAATGTTCTCGAAGGAGACGCAGTTATGGTGGTGCCTGACAATGTCTTCGAAGGCAAGTCCCCAGTACTCGGACAACGACACGCCCAAGGTTTCGGCCAGCCGGCGCGTTGTCTCGGCGTCCATGCATACCCCCATGGGCATAAACTCATCGAGAATAGGATAACGCGCCGGCTTGCCGCATCCCTTGATGCGTCTGCCGTCTGCGCGCACCGCTTTCTCCTCCGCTGGCGTCATCTCCCTGAAACAGATTGATGAAACCTCAAAAGACTCCGTTGTGCGGACGCCTGAATAGAGGCGCAGGATGATGTTGTCAATCTTATCCGGAAATGCATTGTGGCGGACCAACCTCGCGATTGTGCGCCACCGGCGCGTCTCGTGCAGCCCATCCCACTTCGCGCCTCCCTCGTAACACAAAACCCAAGCAGGCCGCGCATTATCACTTGTACACCGGTACGTTATCTCTGCGACGGGATACGTGCGCAGATCAATCGGAAGACGACTATCTTCGACGCCAAGCGTGCTCAGCGGGACCCAAAACCGCGCATCCTCAACGGAGAGATTGTCGATGCGGCGCACATCCTCGAAGCGTCCCAAGATTCGGACACTTTCCTCCCGTCGCGTGCGATGCACGGGCAGGCCTTTCCATTCGCGCTCGCACTCGATGTCTTTCGTGTGCCATTGAGCCAGGTCGTCTGCATTGAAGACGATCTTCTTGGCTTTGGCGCTGGCCTGAACGTCAGGTGATTCGAGAAGCGTGCGAAGATAGCCGGAGTACCGATACATTGGCTCAACGAATCCTCATCGTTTTCACGCGGCAGCCACCTTCCTAGCTGAGCGGCGCACCAGCATCTCGTCAACGAAAACGCCGATCAGGATGGCGCCTCCTATAACCACGTACTCGAGTTCGCTGCGTATGCGCAGGATTACAACGAGATTACGAAGCACGACAATCAGAGATGAACCAATGATCACGCCTGCGATGTTGCCCAGCCCTCCGCGCAGGCTGCACCCTCCGAGAACAGCGCCGGCGATGGCGTAAAGTTCGTAGAAACTACCGAAGGTACTTGGGCTGAGCGAGCCGACCTTAAAGGCCAGAAGCATGCCGCCCACGCCGGTCAGCAGTGAACACAAGCTATATGCAAGGATCTTCAGCCTGTCTGTCCGGATCCCGCTGAACCGGGCCGTGTCTTCGTTGGCCCCGAGGGCAAAGAGATGGCGCCCGCTCGGAGCGAAATGAAGCCACGCGCCGACGACAATGCCCAGCGCCATGAGGATCACAAAGGGCGCTGCAATCGCATCATCGAGAATGCCGAGATACCCGTTGCCAAACCATGATAACCATGGGTAAGCCCCGCCGAAACCCTGCGGCCGATCGTGCGATATCAACCGGGCAATCCCTCTATAGAAGAACAGTCCGCATAACGTCACGACAAAAGGCTGCATACGCGCCTTCGCCACTAGAGCGCCATGCCAGATGCCGATGCCTGTACAAACGGCCAAAACAAGCGGGATTGCCGCCACGGGGGGCATCCCTTGACCCCGGTTCAGCAACAGGGCGAGCAGAATGCCTGTCAGGCCGACGACACTGCCTACTGAGAGGTCGATGCCGCCCACTACGATGACCAGAGCTTGCCCAAGACTGAGAATCCCGAAAAGCCCTACCCACGTCAGCAAGGTCCTGATATTCGCCAATCGGATGAAGTTGACGACCCCGTCTTGGTGCATGTACTCCCATAAACAGGCCACCCCAATGAGCGCCGCTAGAAGCACGGCGAGGCCGACCACCTTCCTCACGCCGCACCCATCTGTTCTTTAAGCTGCTTCCAGAACGCGTCTACGTTCTCTTTGGTGATTGTCTTCACCGGGATAAAGACCTGTTTGTTTTCCGGAATCATGGATGCATCGCCGTTGGCAAGCCTGTGCAACAGCATCACCGACTGGTACCCAAACTGGAAGGGCTGTTGAACAATTGTACCCACGATGTGGCCGTCTTTTACTCCTTGGAGGGTTTCTTCCCGCTCGTCGAAGCACACGATCTTAACCTCGCCCAGCTTCCCCGAATCCCGCACGCCGCTCAGGATGGCCGGGCCGTTGTAGCTCCACAGCCCCACGAGGCAGTCGACCTCAGGGTAGGCGACCAGCGTGTCCTGGACATTCGAGACGGCCTTGGCACGATCCGTTTCATCGGTCAGCGTTCCGACGACTGTGGTATTCGATCCGGCGAGCGCGTCTTCAATGCCCCGCTTCCGATCCTGGGCGTTCTGGGCATCCAGGTTGCCCACGAAAAGCATGATCTCCCCGCCCTTTGGAAGGGCTTGCTTAATGAGCGCGGCCGCTGCACGGCCGGCTTCGTAATTGTCTGTTCCAAGATAACAAAGACGGTTGCTTTGCGGGGCATCTGAATCCTGGGTGATCAGGTTTACTTCTGATGCCACGTCATTGAGAAACTCGGTCCAGTTGGCTGGATCATTTGGGCTGATTGCAATTCCCGAGACGCCCGTTACGAGCAGGGCCTCGATAATCTGCTGCTGCTCTTCGGAAGTGCCACGGGCAGGGATCCGGAACTCGATTTCACACCCCAGTTCCTTGGCGGCTTTGGCCGTGCCTGCCTCGGCAATCTTCCAGAAATCGGAACTGTTGTTGGTGACAAACGCAATGCGGATCGGTCTCTCTTTGTTTCCAGCGTCGCCCGTCAAGCCGTTGGGGCCACTGCACGCTGCAAGAAATGAAAGAACCAACGAAAACACGGCTGCTTTTCTCATGGTCATCCTTTCCAGCTATGAATCATACGACGCTTCAGTTTACACGCCCCCCATTTTCCACGCAATGGCCGCGGCTTGGGCGCGTAATTCATCCGGGGTCGGCGTCCCTTCGCTGTGCGGCCTGCCAGAAATGGTCGAGCGGGCCGTGACCTCTGCCCAAGGCCAAGCTATGGCGAATCGCTCCGGTGACGTATTCCTTGGCTTCTGCAACCGCCTTCTCAACCTCAAGGCCGCGCGCAAGATACGCCGCGATGGCGGCGCTGTAGGTGCAGCCTGTGCCGTGGGTGTTCCGTGTCTCAATTCGGGGTGCTGAGAAGACGGCAACAGTTCCATGGCCAACAAGGTAGTCCGTTGCGAAAGAGCCGCTCAGGTGCCCGCCTTTCATAAGCACATAACGGGGCCCCATATCGTGGATCCGGCGGCCTATATCCACTAAATCGTCTTCGTTGCGGATCGGCAGGCCGGCAATGGTCTCGGCCTCAGGCACATTCGGGGTGAGTATATAGGCCAAAGGCGCCATATGTTTGATCAGGGCTGACCGCGCCTTCGTCTCAAGCAAGGCGTCGCCGCTTTTTGCAATCATGACTGGGTCCACCACAAGCTTCTCGATGCGATGTCTGGCAATGCTGGCGGCTACCGCCTCGATGATCCCGGCGTTCGAGAGCATGCCTGTTTTGGCGGCGTCGATGCCGATGTCGCGGGCTACGTCGTCAATTTGCTCAGCCACAAAACCCGGGGGCAGGTCGTGAACTCCCGTTACGCCGCGGGTATTCTGGGCGGTCACAGAGGTAATCGCCGACATGCCATATACGCCCAGGGCCCCAAAGGTCTTCAGATCGGCCTGGATGCCCGCCCCGCCGCCCGAGTCGCTTCCGGCGATGGTTAATACGCGGGGGATTCTTGCATCACTCATAGATAAGGAATCCTGCCACGCAGGCGGTCATGAAGCAAGCAAGGGCCCCGCCAACAAATGCGCGCAGACTAAGTTGGGTCACCTCCGCCCGGCGCCCAGGGATGAGCGCATCGATCCCGGCAATCATGATCCCGATGCTCCCGGGGTTTGCGAAGCCGCACAACGCATAGGTGGAAATGGTCACGGCCCGTGGGCTCATGACGCCTTCAGCAATCTTGTCGCGCAAGGCCGTGTAACCGAGGAACTCGTTCAGGACGGTTTTCGTCCCGAGGAGCTCGGACACATGGCCGATGTCTTTCCACGGCGTTCCAAGAAGGAAAGCAAAGGGGCGGAAGATCCAGCCCATCAGGCTCTGAAAGGTGAAGCCGAGAACCGCTTCGAGAAACAGATTTAACAGATAGACCAGCCCGATGAAGACAATCAGTGTCGCTCCTACTTGCAGCGCCATGCGTAAGCCGTCAGCAGTGCCTTGGGTGGCGGCGTCCGCAATGTTATGACTGGTTATTTCAACATGGACAGGTTTTTCGCCTGCGGTCTCCGGTTCCTCCGTTTCTGGCACAAGCACCTTCGAAATCACAATGGCAGCCGGCGCGCTCATGAGTGAAGCAGCCAAGAGATGACCCGCCTTCGCCCCGAAATTCGCGTATACCACCATGACGCTGCCCGCGATGGTGGCCATGAATGTCGTCATAACCGTACAAAGCTCGCTCCGCGTCATACGCAAGAGGTAACCACGCACCGCCGTGACCGACTCAATGCCCATGAATATAAGCAGGGCAGCGGTCAGCGTTTCCGCACCAGAGGTTTTCATGGTTCGGCGCATCAACCATGACAGACCCCGCACTGTCGCTTGGATCACCCGGAGATGGTAAAGAATGGCGGACAGGGCAGAGACGAAAATGATGACCGGCAGCACCTGGAAAGCCAGGGGAACTTCCTTGGGCAGTTCCCCAAAGACAAAGGAAGCGCCCTCAAGCGTCGAGTCCGTCAGGACATCCACCACCTTTTGCATCGCCATGAAGATAGGACCCTCGAGAGGAGTCCAGAAAAAACATATGCCAACGAAAAGCTGCAGGCCTAGACCCCAGATCGCCAAGCGCCAATTCACCCGCCAACGACTTTCGGACAGCAGCCACGCCAGCGCCACCATGCAGAATAAACCGAACAAGCTGATTACGCGAAGAAACAAGGACGCCCTCCTTTACTCTCCTATATGCAGCCCTTCTATTGAGCGCCGAGTGTAGAGCATGGGCGCGCACAGTGGCAAGCCGCGGCCTTAAGACGGGGCCTCCGCGAAAAAACCGCCTTCACGGGGCTGCCGTCTGCTCAGACGGCGCCGTGGATGCGTCCAGTTCCGCCGGTATTGCCTCAGGAAAGGGGATTTCCTGAGCACCAAAAGGACCCATCTCCGAGGCGAAAACCAGCCTGTCCGGTTCATAGGAAAGGCCCGTATCAAAAAGGGCGTTGAGCGTGAGCCGGAAGGCGTTCACGAGGGTTGTGCGTTGGTTCAAAGCCCCCAGCGTCTCGGCGTATTCCTCCGGGAAGCGGGCCATCATAAGATTAGCGAATCGTTCAAACGTATTAGTACGGTCCGCTGAGGATGGTTTCCATTCAGAACCCGGACCATGGCTCGATACGACCCATATAACAAGCGGCCGTTTGACGTTCGCGATAAGCTGGTCTGCAAGGTCGCCAATCAGACGGTTTGTAAAGGTAAGCTGCTCCTTATAGCAAGTTGCATAGTCGTCCCGCCTGATCTGGAATCTTCCCTGCGCCGAATCCTCGAGCGTTAAGCAAGGGCCGGCATAGCCGCCCTCTTCGTCAAATACAAAGGGGACGTCTGGAAGCGTCCAGTGGATGAAGACGAAACGAGGCTTGTCTGATGCTTCCCTGCCGAGCGCAGGGAGGATTGTACGGGCGGTCTCGATCCGCTGCCGCTCGCACATGTCGAGCACCGGGATAACTGTCCCGTGCCTGAGATAATATCCATACTGCACCATGGGCGCAAAAGCCGTCGTTTCGATGAGGACAGCCTCAAACTCGCGCATTCCCACAAGCGGCCGCGGTTGGACATCGATCTGCTCACGCGGTTCAATCGACTCATTGCATGAGGATAGCGCAACGAGTTCATATCCCTGGGCTTTCATGAAATCAAACACGCGGTTGTTGTGGTACAGGTTAGTCGCTTCAAGCAGCCCCGCAGAGTCATTATCTGCGCCGGAAAAGAACGTGTCCAGATAGGACATGTTCAGACAGGAAGCCATCGAGAGAATCTTGGACGGGTAATTGGCATAGCTCTCCTCCGCCACCACAAATCCTTTGCTGCGCATGGCATTAAGAAACGGGTAATTGTTGTACGCATACATGGATTGCAGTACATCACCCCGTGCATAACCGTCCAAAGCGAACACGAAAACATCCGGCAACAGCTCAGGGATATGACGCGCCGTTTTGCCAAGCGGTTCGGGCGCGATCTCGCGGCAGGAGGGGCGGTTCCACCAGATATTGGCAACCGTGAGCAGGAGCAGGATTACCGTAAACCAGTTCGCAGTGCGCGTAATGAAGAGTAGGCCCGACTCGATCTCGAAGACGTAGACCAAAACCGCGCCGACAAGCAGGACATATCCCGCGATAGCCCAACCCTCTACAGACCCGAACGCCGGCGCCAGCACTTCCCGAACAAGTCCCAGAAGCAAGATCGCCCCCGCCATGATCGTCAAAGACAAAACGACCGCCTTCCCGCGGGAAAGCCCCCCGCGTTTCAGTAACACTGCCATCGCGCCGCCCACAAGTAAGACATAAAAGATAAACCATAGCGGCCCTGGCAGCATGGCGACGAGCCGGTCGACGCGGCCAAGCAGATATTGCAGGATGTTCCAGCCCGAGAAGGTCGAGAAGATAAGAATGGTCGCTATGAGGCCCGCCCGGTAACGGTTGCGAATCAGCAACCACAAAGCCAGCCAGAGGAGCACGGCGCCTGCTATCGCGATCAAGGCGGGACGAATAACCGTTTCGTGCGGTGTCCGCGCTGCATTGTGTGCAAAAAGCCCAAGGACCGGATACAGTGCAAGTAATGCCGGGTGAAGAACCACTACCCTGGGCGGCGCTTCTCCAGTTTTGCCTCGGGATCCCTCCGTAACGCGGTTTGCTTGCGGGTTCATAAATACGGCTGCCTTTCCAAAGATGAATTCCAGGCTAGATCTTCGTCTTCGGGCACGTCATTGTCAAGGTTGGGCGGGCGGAATTCCCGAATGGAGGAGACCCGTAAAATGGTTCTCTGACAGGCTTTAACGAACAGGCCACTTAGGGCAGGAGACCGCCATATAATGTGTCCTTTCCAGAAATGGCCACTATATCTTGACGTCGCACGGAGCTCGTGCTATACTCGGAATTGCCGGGGACAAGGTCGTCAACCCCAAGACAGGGCACGTAGCGATGCCCTTTGCATATGTCAGCGGTCTGCGGCAAAGCGTGCACGCCTCAGACCGATAGACAATGCAACCAGGGCCGCCTATAATGCCTGCACGCATTCTACGCGGCTGCTAGAGGCGTGTGGCGTCGACCTTCCCCGCAGAGTTAAATCGTTTGTCTGGAATGATTTAGCGGCGTTGACTTGTATGACGGACGCCGCAGATGAAATGGAATGCCTTATGGAATTCGTTGAACCAAAGGTTTTCCTCATTGGCGAAAGCCGGATCGTCGAAGAAGGGCTGCGGGCCTATCTCGAATACACTGGCGCACCGAGCTGGGAAACGAATGCTCTGAGCGACGCGGAAACGCTTACGGAAATCTTTGGAAGGCTGTGTTACCGTTCCTTCGAGCCGGGTCTTAATGCGAACGTAACGCGCGTGCGAAAAGGCAATGAGCCGTATCTGCGTCATGTCATCGATGTGGGACATGGGAGCGTGCTTGAGCATGCCGTCCTGAACTTCATTTTCACAGGCGTGAGCCGTGTTTTTACTCATGAGCTTGTGCGCCATCGGGCCGGCACAGCAGTTTCCCAGGAATCCCTGCGTTTTGTTCGGCTGGACAGGCTTTCGGCCTATATGCCGATGCATATCCGTGAGAACGAAGAGGGCATGGCGGTTTTTGCCAAGACGTTGGCCCAGCTCGAGGAAATCCAGCAGAAGCTGTCAACGGTCTTTCAGATTGAAAAGACAACCGGATTTGACATTAAGAAGAAACTGACCTCGGCCTTCCGCCGCATTGCCCCGATGGGCGTTGCCACGACAGTCGGATGGTCGTGCAATTTCCGTGCCTTGCGCCACGTGATCGAGGTGCGGACGGCCCCGGACGCCGAGGAGGAAATCCGTCTTGTCTTCGGCCTTGTGTTTCAACAGGTGCGCAAACGCTATGCGAATCTGTTTGCAGACTATAAAGTGGAGGAAGTGGACGGTCTGCCGTGGGTCAGAACGAACCATCTCAAAGTATGACCCGAGAATTGAGGATATTACATAATGCTTTTCCCAGCTAAAGAGATCTTCAAACTGTCAGAACACTTTCTGGATCGTTACAGGGATCAACAACCGGCTTGGGGGCCTTTGGGCTACATCACCTTCAAACGCACGTATGCTCGGAGCACTTCAGGTTCAGGCGGAGCTACCGAGGAATACTGGGAAACCTGCCGCCGGGTCGTTGAAGGCTGCTACACCATCCAATTGAACCATTGCCGGAATCTGAAGCTCCCATGGGATGCACGCAAGGCCCAGCGTTCTGCTCAGGAGATGTACCGGCTGATGTGGGAGTTCAAGTTCCTTCCCCCCGGGCGGGGTCTCTGGATGATGGGAACGGACTACATCTACCAGCGCGGGTCGGCAGCCCTGAATAATTGCGCTTTCGTATCGACGGAACAGATAGACTTCAACTTTTCGGAGCCGTTCTGTTTCTTGATGGATATGTCCTTGCTGGGCGTGGGCGTAGCGTTCGACACAAAAGGCGCCGGTAAGATCAAAATCCACCAACCGCCTGTCGAGGAAGAGGTGTATGTCGTCGATGATTCGAAAGAGGGCTGGTGCGATCTTGTGCGGCGCATTCTCGATGCGTACGCAGGCAAGGAGAAACGGCCTGCCCACATCGACTATTCGAGAATCCGGCCGGCCGGTTCGCCGATCCGCACCTTCGGAGGAATCGCGCCGGGACCCCAGCCGTTGATCGAGGCTGTCCAGAATATCGACAAGGTGCTTGATCGTCGCGAAGGCGAGACCATCTCTTCGACCGACATTACGGACCTGATGAACGTTATCGGGAAATGCGTCGTGTCCGGCGGCGTGCGCCGTACCGCTGAACTGGCCTTGGGAAGCCCGGACGACGAGGAATATCTGAAGCTCAAGGACCCCCAACTCTACGGCGAGAAGCTTAAGGAGTGGCGTTGGGCCTCGAACAATAGCGTATCAGCCTATGTGGGAATGGACTACAATCAACTCGGCGAGCAGACTGCCAAGAATGGTGAACCAGGCTATTTCTGGCTCGAAAATGCCCGTTCCTACGGCCGGCTGAAGGACGGTCCCAACGACATCGACAACAAAGTCGCGGGGACCAACCCGTGTGCTGAGCAGAGCCTCGAGTCCTACGAGATCTGCAATCTCGTCGAGACCTTTCCTTCCCTGCATGAGAGCTTCGAGGAGTACAAGCGGACCCTGAAGTTTGCCTACCTTTACGCGAAAACCGTTACCCTGGTGCCCACTCATAACGAACGGACGAATGCAATCATGCTGCGCAACCGGCGGATCGGGCTGTCCCAATCGGGCATTATCGAATCCTTCGAGCGTCATGGACGGCGCCGGCACTTCGAGTGGTGCGACATGGGCTACCGCTATGTCTGCGAACTGGACCGCATCTATTCGCAGTGGTTGTGTGTTCCCGAAAGCATCAAGAAGACCAGTGTGAAACCGAGCGGAACGGTTTCACTGCTGCCGGGCGTTACTCCAGGAATCCACTATCCTCATTCCAAGTTCTACTACCGAACGATTCGCATCGACAAGACGAGTCCTCTCGTCGAGCCTATCCGGCGCGCAGGCTACCGGATCGAGGAGTCCGTATATGGCGACAATACGTGGGTAGTGTATTTTCCTGTGCGCGAAGAGAACTTCTCGCGCGCCAAGGATGAAGTCTCGATCTGGGAGCAAGTGGAAAACGTGGCCCAGATGCAGTACTACTGGGCCGATAATCAGGTGAGCGCCACGGTTACCTTTAAACCCGAAGAGGCCGCCGACATCCCTCGGATTCTCGAGCTGTACGAACCCCGTCTCAAGTCGGTCAGCTTCCTTCCCCTTGTAAATCATTCCTATGCGCAAGCGCCTTACCAGGAGATCACCGAGGAGATGTACGCCCAGGCCTCGGCACGGATCAAAACCCTCGACTTCCGCAACATGAATACAGATGAAACGCAGGACGTGTTCTGTGATGGCGACAAGTGCGAATTCGTTCCAGCCGCAACTTTGACTCAGCCGCAGGCAGAGTTCGATTTCGCTCGGGTATTCGAGATCGTGGCCAAGCACGGGCGGCGGGAGAAAGCGGGCGCTTCCGCAAAATAGCAGCATGAACAAGCTAGGCGGAGAGGACATATGACAAATCCCAGCATCTGTCTCTTGAGCATGGGTTTTCTTACAGTTGTTGCTGCACGCCCCCTTCAAGCGGACCAAGAGAGCTTACCAGGAGATCCAGGCATCGAGCCTGTCAACGTGATTTTCGACACCGACCTGCACACGGATTGCGACGACGCAGGCGCATTGGCCGTCCTGCATGCCTTGGCGGATGCGGGGGAGGCGGAAGTGGTGGGGACCATTCACTCGGCCCCTGCGCAGTGGGGGCCCGCCTGTCTCGACGCTGTCAACACGTACTATGGCCGGGGCGGCGTCCATGTGGGTGCGACGGTTTGGCCCGACTACGAAACCTCGCCCACATATGCACAGTACCGGTCTTCTCAACGGGCAATGGAGAAACAGGGAAGCGATTACCTCGAGATCGTCGCCTCGTCTTTTCCGCGTACGCATAGTCCCGGAGAGTTCATGAACGGACCACTGCTTTACCGCAAGTTATTGGCCGCTTCCAGCGATGACAGCGTCGTTATTTGCGCCACCGGTCAGCTCACGGCTCTCGCACAGCTGCTGGATACCCCGCCCGATACCTATTCCCCTCTGGACGGCCAAGCGCTCGTCGCCCAGAAAGTCCGGTTGTTCGTCACGATGGCCAAGGGGGGTTTCCCCAAAGGCCGCGATCCGTTCAATTGGTCTTGCGATATCCCTTCTGCAGCCCGCGTGCTCAACAGCTGGCCTGGGCCGATGGCTGTCGTGCCGCTGGGCGACCAAGTGATGACTGGGGGCCGGCTTGTCTCTACAGAAAACGAGGGAAACCCAATAAAACGCATATATGACATCTATGTCAAACGGGACGACAAGAACCGGCCGAGTTGGGATCAATGCGCTATGTTGTATGCTGTGCGGGGGACAGGCAATCTGTTCCATGAACGAACTGGCCATCGAATTCGTTTCGAGGCCGACACGGGCGAGCATGAATGGGCGGCAGATCCCTCCTCCAAGCAGGTCGTCGTCGAGCAGGCGGCCGATGAAGGGACGCTGGCTGCTGTTATCGAAGAGCTGATGTGCCGGCCGCCGCGGCATGCAGCCGCCCAAAGGGTTCGGTGACCCTGTGTTTTGCACCAGTTTGTGCAGTTCTGCGCTGAAAAAAGGCGCACGCGGTTAGGAGATGTAGGACGAGCGGGGAACCTGTTTTGGATTCGCTTCGGGAAGTTCTCGGGCAACTGAGGACGGCGCCAGTGTCCCAGGCGGCGGCAGCGCTGGCCTTAGCTCTGGTAACCGGGCTTGTCTATTGTTTTTTTGGCTACCGCGTTATCAAGCTTCTTATCGTCGTGACCGGTTTTGTCTTGGCGGGAGCGGTTGCTGCCGTCCTCGCCGGGTGGGCGTCGAACGCCAACCAACTCTACATGGTGGTCGGTCTTATCGTGGGCGGCGTCGCGGGTGCGTTCGCATTGTTTTTTGTTTTCTATGCGGGCGTGTTTCTCCTCGGTTTCCTCGGATTCGCCCTGATCGCTTATCGCCTGCCTCTCGAGGACTTTATGAACGCAAGTCCGCTCGTCGTCTTGGGTGTCGGCGCTGTCGGCGGAGTAATCGCTTTGCTTGTCGAGCGGCCCATCCTTATTCTCGCTACGGCTGCAATCGGCGCTTGGCTGAGCGTCGGGACCATGGCCTACATGGTAATGGGTTCGGAATCACTCGAGGTTTTTGCGTCAGAAACCCAAGTTAACACGGAGCAGTGGTTTCTGTTCGCTTTCTGGGCGCTTATGACGCTTGCGGGTGCGTTTACCCAAATGTCTATGGGAAAACGCCCACAGAAGAGCGGACCCGCAACGAAGTGAATGGGATGATTAGCGGTTGCGGGCCCTTAACTGCGTCAGGTTCGCCGCTGCTTGCGCCATAGCCGGCGCCAACCTCAAGGCCTGCTCGAAACAGCGCGATGCCCGTTCCTGCTCGTTAATTGCGTAGAGAGCCGCCCCGAGGTCGTTATGGATTACTGCATCCTCTGGATCCAATGCCAGCGCCTTGGCAAAGCAAGCGAGCGCTTTGTGCGCGTCGCCTTCATGAAAACAACGTTCGCCCTCGTCGCGGAGACGGTGGGCTTCGATCCGTTGCCTGATTTCGTCGAGGGACGGAGCGGCCGCCAGCGCCTCACCTAATTGCCTTCTTGCCTGGTCTGTTTCGCCAAGTTGGTCGTAGACGCGCGCGAGTTCGAGATGGGCCATGATCTGCGGGGAATTCCCCGTCACAACGCTTTCGAGCCGGCGCCGCGCCTCTGACGGTTGCCCTTTTCGCAGGGCAATGGCCCCAAGAGCCACCTGCACGTGGGGCGCGCGGACGCCCCCGGCCTCGAGTGCGGCGAGAATATCGGCAGCCTGATCCAGATCGCCCCGGTTCAGCAAAATATTGGCGAGCGTTGTTGCCGCGCCCAAGTGGAGCGGCGCTACGCAAAGCGCTCTGCGGCAAGCCGCTTCGGCCTCCGCGGTCCGGCCCGCCGCAACGAGCTGTTCCGCGAGCTCATGCCATGCTCTCGGATCCTCGGGGTTGTCCGCTGTTTCTGCCTGGCCGATTGCTAGGTAGAGATCCGCCTTGGCTGCGCCGCGGGGGCTGTTGCGCTCGTACCCGTAATGGTGAATCATTAAACTGGCTTGTCTGACGATGCCGTGGCGTTCCTGGACGCTCTGCGTGATGTTCTCGTGAACTGCGCCGCGATACGCAAATCCGCGTCCGTTGCGGAAGAGACGCAGGAGATCCGTGCGAATGTAGCCTGCCCAACCCTTAGCCATGGGATCGCCGGGCGCTGCGGGCGCCCATCGCCATGCCCGCGGATCGTTACAATAGTTAGCTAAGCCCACCTCGACGGCATCGGCCCGGACGCCGTCTGCGCCGAGGCCGTCGACGTCCACAATGGCGCGAACCCGGGCCGCACTGCCCGTATCCAGCACCTCGTCGGCATCCATGTGCAAGAGCCAGTCACCGCCTGCTTGCGACAGTACGGCGTTGCGGGCCAAGCTGAAATCATCTTGCCATGGGATGGGGAGGACGCGGGCGCCGAAGCAGCGGGCCAAGTCTTGCGTGCCGTCGGTCGAGCCGGTATCGCCAACAACAAGCTCGTCGGCGATCTCCTTTATGCTTGTAAGACAGTTTCCGAGGCAGTGCGCCTCGTTTTTGACGATCATCACCACGGAAAGTGTCGGCATCGACAGTTCCGCCCTATTGCTTTCCCCACTTAACGACCTCAATCCGGCATGGGACAAGGCCTTCGTCGATCATGTCCAGTTTGCGTGCCGCCTTCTCGGACAAATCGATAATCCGGCCTCCAACGAAAGGGCCGCGGTCGTTGATACGGACCTTGACTGCTCTCCCGTTGCGCAGGTTTTGCACGGCCACAATCGTCCCGAAAGGCAGCACGCGATGGGCTGCAGTCAGCTCGTCCTTCTGAAATCGCTCGCCGGAAGCGGTGCGCCGGCCATCGTACGGGTCACCATACCAACAGGCAATCCCCTCCTCGACATAATCCGGCGCGGACCAAGGCAAAAACCGGCAGCCCTCACTTGCCAGAAATACCAAGAGCGCGACACCAGCCGCGCTCTGTTTCCTCGCCTTTCCAGACACATCAGCTCTCGTCAGGGCAGCAATTTGCTTAGTTTCCGCGCTATTTCCGCTACCATTTCCGGCAGTTTATACGTTTTTTCTGCGATGTGCCGCCTGGCCTCCTCGACCTTTTCAATGCGGACATCCTCATCGCCCTCTGCGGCCTGTAGAAGACGGGCGACATTCGAGACTTCCTGCGCCTCGGAGCTGATGCGCACCCCATCCTTGACCTGATCGCTCTGACTTTCGCTGCGTTGAGGGTCACGCGCACCTGACGGGCGTTCAGGATTGGGTTCTGGCACGCCCCCAATTCCTCTAACGCCTTCCATCCAGTTATCTCCTCAAGGTTTTTGGGATCCCTACTTACAGCCCACTCATCCATCTCGTTTATCGGCGCCAACGAGGTATAACTTTAGGCGAAACCGCGCCTAGCGTGCAAACAAGTGTTATAAGTCCAGTGAAAAGAGTCGGCACGAGTGGGATTTCCTTTGCCTTCTGGACGAAGCGGACATTCCCTGATCGGGCCAAGCTGGGCCGTTTCTGCTCTGGGTTCGCGTATGCCAACGGATGGCTTGCCCCGTCGGGCATCGCATGTTTATGCTATAGGGCCAGTCGATACGGAAGGAGAGGCGGGATGCTCGGGCCTTTTGGAGGCCAAGAGCGTCGTCGTGGGGATTTCTCTCCGAATTCAAGGAAGCTCTTTTTCTATGTTCCAGTGGCTTAAGCCCAAAGAAGTCCTGGGCGAGACCGATATCGACAAAGGCCTCAGGATGCTTCTTTACGACGGAGCATCGGCGCAGGTCATGACGATTCTCAGCACAGGGGCGTTTCTCATCGCTTACGCCCTCTTGATGGGCGCCTCAAACAAGGCGATCGGTCTTCTCGCGGCTGTGGGTCCCGTGTCGCAGATCCTCCAGATCCCCGCGATCTACCTCGTCGAGCACATCCGGTTGCGCAAGGTATTGATGTTAGTTTCCACAACGGTCAGCCGGGTTTCGCTTATCTTCGTGGCGCTGCTGCCTTGGCTTGTGCCGTCCGACCACCGGCTCGCGGTTTTCCTGCTCCTGCTCTTTTCATATTTCGGCTTTGGCGCCGTGGGTGGATGCGCCTTCAACTCCTGGATCCGCGACTTAATCCCCGAACACCGTATGAGCAGTTTTTTTGCCAAACGACTAGCTTTGGCGACGTTGTTCGGCGCGGTCATCAGTTTGTTAGGCGGCATTGGTGTGGACGTATACGAGAAGAGGGCGGGGGAAGCGATGGAGGCCTACGGCTTTCTTTTCGTCATCGCGAGCGCGGCGGGTCTTATATCGATATTCTTCATTGGGCGCATTCCCGAACCGCGTATGCCCGACGAAAGGGATACGTCCCTTCGCGAAGTGCTGATAAAGCCTCTCCGGGATGCCAATTACCGGCACCTGCTGGTTTTTCTGGGGGTGTGGAGTTTTGCCGTGAACTTCGCAGGCCCCTTTTTCGCAGTCTATTTGATTCGCCGGCTCGGGATGAGCATGGCCTGGGTGTTGGGCCTATCCGTTCTCAGTCAGCTTTTCAACGTCTTATTCTTCGGTTTGTGGGGGCGCCTGGCCGACCGCTTCTCCAATAAGTCCGTGCTGATGTTCTGCGTGCCGCTGTTCTTTTTCAGTTTCCTGATGTGGCCCTTCACCACGATGCCGGAACGCTACATGCTCACCGTGCCGCTCCTCGTTGCCATCCATGTCCTGTCGGGCATTTCGACGGCAGGGGTGGCCCTGTGCGCTGGAAACCTCGCTCTGAAGTCGGCGCCCTATGGCAAAGCGGCAGCTTATCTCGCCATGAACGCGCTCATTTCAGGCATTGCCGCAACGGTGTCGCCTATTGTGGCCGGTCTGGCTGCAGACAGTTTCGAGTCCTATGAGTTGCGCATGACTTTGTCTTTTGTTAATACGCTTCGGGCCAGCCCCGTCCTCAATCTGCGTACGCTTGATCTGAAGGGCCTGGACTTTGTCTTCCTGATTGGGTTTGTTTTCGGGCTCTACAGCCTCCACCGCTTGCTTGCTGTTCGGGAAGAGGGGGAAGTAACCGACGAAGTGTTGCGGCAGGCCATTTTCGCAGAGATGAGACGCTGGGTCAGGCAAGTGTCTACGGTGGCGGGGATGCGTCAGCTCGTAACCTTCCCCTTCGCTTTTCTCGAGAATGCCCGCAAATAGAAAACGTGAGTGTGTCCATGAGACGCCGGAAGCCGCCAACGTACGCCCGTTTTGCTGGTTGCCGCTTGCTGGCATATCTCTGGGCCGCGCCGAACACTGCTCTTGGGATGGCGATGGGTCTTACGATGCTTTGTTTTGGCGGTCAACTGCAGTTTCTCAGGGGCGCGGCAGAGTTTTCGGGCGGTCTCATGGGCCGGCTCATTACGGCTCTTCCCGCCTCGTTGCGCTTCGACGCTATGACCCTTGGCCATGTCATTCTTGGCGTCAGCCAGGCAGAAGTCTCGGCCGCCCGCCAACACGAGCATGTCCATGTCCAGCAATATGAACGGTGGGGCATATTCTTCTTGCCAGCCTATGTCTTATCCAGTGTTTGGCAGATTGCCCGCGGGCGACGCGCGTATAGAGACAACTTTTTTGAAAGGCAAGCCTATGGAGTCGAAGCGGACCAGGATTTGAAACGTCGTTCCTGACCTCAGCGGACGGGCTGCCCGGAACTGGCTTAAAAGTACTCGTTCAGTGGTGCGGCTTCGCTGTCCGCATACCCCGATTCGGCTTTCACGACTCGATGTACGAACGCATTTTAAGGATGTGCTGGGGTATGGCGACGCGACAATCGGGCAGCTCGGGATGCCAAGCCTTTTCCCATTCAACAACTACCGGTACGTCGGGGCCTTCTTTCGCCAGTTTCCTCAGTACGTCCGCCACCGGCAAAACGCCCGCTCCGAGCAGACAAAGCTGCTCGCTCCCGTCAGGCATCGGGAAAGCGTCTTTGATGTGCAAATACGCAAGGTGATTGTGCAGGTGTTCGTAAGCTTGCTGCCACGATTCGCCTGTCCGTAGCGGGTGATGCACGTCCCAGAGGACCTTCACGTGAGGCGATGCGAGTGTGGAGGCCACTTGGCTTGCCAAGACTGCTGAGGAAAAACCGTCATGCGTCTCGAGAGCAATCTGCACGTTGAGCCGTTCCGCGTCGGCCGTTACCTGTCTAAGCCCTTCGACCAGCGCAGCAACCCCGTCTTCCGGCGGCTGACCCGTGAGTAGCCTGCCCCCAAAGACCCGGACATACTGCGCGCCAAGGTCTGAAGCAAGCTCGAGCCAAGCCCTAAGTTTTGCAGTCTCCTCGCTATGGCGCGTCCGGTCTGTGAAGCTCGTATAACCCGTGACGCTCAGGATGCCGATACGGGCCGATTCAAACAGACGGCGGACTGTTTGACGCTCCTCGGCGCCGGCATCGGGACCGATGTGCGCGTCGTTGACGCCCCGGATCTCGATCAGATCGTAGTGCGACAGCTTGAGTGCGTCGGCAAAGCGGTCAAGAGGCCAAGCGAGATCCCCCAGCGTAGAAAACCCAAATTGCATGGTTGCAGCTCCCTTTGTTGATTCCTTCAAGATGAGATTATACGTGCAGCCGACTCGGGGCGCCAAGACCGTTGCTTTCTGCTAAGGGGCAAGCCGTCGCCCCATCTGCCTTGACGCGGTGATCGCGCAGTGATATATTGGCGGTTAAGTCAACTGTTGGGGTAGCTGGTGTATGTATTGACAGTGAGGAGATCAAGCGTTGAAAAAGAAACTGTTGCGGACGCTCCCGGTAATCCTTTTGGTCGTTGTGGCATTGCCAATGATGGGACAGCAGAGCTGTTGTCCAGAGACTGAAGGCAATCTGACCGTGTTCAATAACACATCGTTAACAATGGTCGGCTTGTCCGTTTCACCTATCACAGACCCCTACTGGACGAATGAACAGCTCGTTGGAGAAACGGTTGTTCCGAACGCGTCCCGTACGGTGACCTCTCTGCTCGACGGCGTGTATGACTTGCGGGCCGTTTTCGAGCGCAACGAAGGCGGTACGATCGAGGTCTATGAGTGGGCGGTGTCCATTGGGGCAGGAGAAGATGTCCAGTGGATCCTGTCGGGTGAAGGAACTGAAATCAGCGGCGCAATCATCCATTAGAAGTCCGGGGTGTCGTAGTTTGTAACGCCCTGTTCACGTTGGTAGTGGAGAGGGCGTTTTTCTTATGCGCCTGTTGTTTTTCACGGTTTTTGTACTTGACGCATCTGCCGGCTTTTGCCATACTTCCAGTTGGAGTGTGTTCCCAGAGGCTTTACGTGGGCCCCTTGCCAAAAGGAGGAGACTAAATGAGACACGTGTTTCGTTTTCTGCCCGTCATGATTCTCGTAGCGGTGGCTGTCCCGATGTTGGGTCAGCAGTCCTGCATACCCAACGGCTGCGCTACGCTCACTGTCCACAACGACACGTCGCTCCCGCTGGTTCAGCTTTTCGTGTCCCCCGTGGAAGATACGGAGTGGACAGGGGAGCGGCTTGGCGGCAACACCGTAGAATCAGGCGAGTCGCGCATGATCGAGGGGATTGACCCGCATGATTACGATCTTATGGCTGTGTTCAGCGCAACAGGCGCTGCACCGTCGGTTGTCGAGTGGGAGGTCGCATTCGAGGAAGAGGCGCATATCGATTGGTACCTGATGGATGATGGTTCGGGAGGCGTCACAGGCTATTTGGAAATGTGACGCGCCAGCGTTTTCCGGATAGGCCCTTCACCTGACGGCGTGGCCGGACGCAGGCAGGTCGGTGGAAAAAAAGGGGTTGTGCCGCGATGCTAACCCATGCTCCGGGCCAGCAAGTCGCGCGCGTGCTCGACGCTGAGCTCTGAGACGGAACCGTCCAAAAGTCTCGCGATTTCTTCGACCCGCGGGTCGTCTGCAACGCGGTTTACTGTAGTGAAGGTCCGTCCCTTCTTGGTCCATTTGGCCACCGTGAAGTGCGTTTCTGCGGCCGCTGCAATCTGCGGCAGATGGGTAATGCAGATGACCTGATGGGATTCGCAGAGACGGCAGAGGGCTCGAGCAACATGCCCGGCAACGGCGCCGCCGACGCCCGCGTCGATTTCGTCGAAAATCAGGGTGGGAATGGTGTCTGCGTGGGCGAGCGTCGTCTTGACGGCAAGCATGATCCGGGATATTTCGCCACCTGATGCAACCTGACGCAGTGGCCGGAGCTTTTCCCCCGGATTGGCAGCGAGCATGAACTCGACCCGCTCGAGGCCTCTGGTGCAAAGCTCGACTGCCTCTGTTCTTGTCTCGAAACGCCCGTCTTTCATGCCCAGTTCCTGCAAGGCGCTGGTGACGCGGCGATTCAATTCGTCAGCGGCTGTTGCGCGTTTTTCGCTCAAAGCCTTGGCCAGGTTCAGCGCGGTTTTGTGTCGTTCCTCTCTCTGCTTGTGCAAGGCATCCAGGCGCTGATCGCGTTGTTCGAAGCGCTCCACCTCGGCTGCGCCTTCTTCACGATAGTTCAGGATGCTCTCGACGGTTGGGCCATACTTGCGTTTCAGATCGCTCAAAAGGCTCAGACGCTGGTTGACCGTATCCAGCTCGGCCGGGTCGAACTCGATAGTCTCGGTAGAGCCCCTGACCTCGGCAGCAATGTTGTCGAGGGCTATGCGGGCTTCCGTCAGTTGCGCTGCCAGTCCTCTAAAGCGTTCGTCTATTTCGGCCAGTTCGTCCAGTGCGGACTGAGCCATCCCCATCAAGGTGACCGCAGGCGTTTCCTCGCTCTCATATAGGGCGCTGTACGCGCTTGAGGCCAGGCTGACGATACGTTCTGCATTGGCAATCAGGTTGCGCCGGGCACGCAGGTTCTCTTCTTCTCCCGGGACTAGACGGGCCGCGTCGATCTCAGCGACCTCGAAACGGAGGAAATCTGCGCGGCGCGCTTGTTCACGGTCGTCTGTCTCCATGCCGGCTATTGCTCGATCTAATGCGCGCAGTTCAGCGACGGCGTTCGCGACTTCGGCGGCGTCCTTCTCGATCGAACCAAAGGCGTCAAGCAGTTCGAGTTGGCGGTCCACTTTGAGAAGGGACTGGTGCTCGTGCTGGCCGTGAAGGTCCACGAGTTCGTCGCCTACCTGCGCCAGGACTGCGATGGGCACAAGGGTGCCCGAGATGTAGCCCCGGCTGCGCCCCTCGGCTGTAACGGTGCGGGACACAACTAGTTCGCCGTCTTCGATGGCGATATCCGATTCCGCGAGCAACTGGCCTAAGCGCGGCGACGGTCGAGCAATCCGGAAGACGGCGTCGACGGCGGCCTTGCCCGTCCCGTCGCGCACAATCTCGCTGGCAGCGCGCGCGCCCAAGGCGAGATTGAGCGCTTCCACAACGATCGACTTGCCTGCGCCAGTTTCCCCTGTCAGGACATTGAAGCCTGGGCGGAAATCGATCTCCACCTCATCAATCAGTGCGTAATTTGCAATGCGCAGGGTTTCGAGCATAGGTTCCCACAACAGGAGTTGCTGGTGGTTGTCATTCCCTCCGCGATGGGCGGTTACTGTCCGCACCGCTGGGCAACCCTCGCCGCAACCAGGCCAGGAATTCCTCATTCCCGGCCGGGCCGAGCAAGGGCGATGGTATCACTCCGCAGGGTTCAAACCCAAGGACGCGGGCGGCCTTGATTACCTCCTGCACCGTCTTCTGACGGACTTCGGGATCCTTGACGACGCCGCCTTTGCTTACAAGCTTTTTGCCGGCTTCAAACTGGGGTTTTATCAAGACCACGCCTTCCGCTTCAGGCGCAAGGATCTGTGCGAGGGGAGGAATGACAAGCCGGAGCGAAATGAAGGAGCAATCGACCGTAAAGAAATCAGGCGGTTCGGCGAACTGTTCCGGTCTTGCGCGGCGTATATTGGTGCGTTCCATAACGACGACCCGCGTGTCCTGCCGTATTTGCCAGGCCATTTGCCCATACCCAACGTCAACGGCGTAGACCTTTGCGGCGCCGTGTTGGAGCAGGCAGTCGGTGAACCCGCCGGTCGAGGCGCCTACGTCAATCGCGATACGGCCCGCGGGTCTGCATGGGAAAGCCTTGAATGCGGCTTCGAGTTTTTCCCCGCCTCGACTCACAAACCGGCGTTCTTGGCGAATATCAAGAACGGCTGCCGAGGGCAAGCGCATCCCCGGTTTGTCGAGTCGGTTGCCCTGGCCGTCGTAGACATGTCCCGTTCGGATAAGACCTTGGGCTTTGGACCTGCTGACCTGCGCCTGCCGCTGTACGAGCGAATCAACGCGCTCTTTTTCTAGGTCGTCTCGGGTCATCCTCTTCCGCTCTCGAAACGGGTTTGTTGCGAATCAGGACGATGGCTTGGGCGCTGATCGCCTCGCCGCGTCCTTCGGGCCCCACGCCCTCGTTGGTCTTTGCCTTGACGGAAACGGATTCCATCGCAATGCCCAGGCATTCCGCCAGGCGTAGTCGCATGTGGTCCAGGTACGGGTTCAATTTGGGACGTTCCGCAACAATATTCGCATCCAGGTTGACCACTTCGAATCCTGCCGCCCCGACGAGGCTCTTAGCTTCCCTCAGTAGGGCCATGCTGTCAGCATCCCGGTAACGCGGGTCGTCGTCGGGGAAATGCTGGCCGATATTGCCGAGCGCGGCAGCGCCGAAAAGTGCGTCCGTAACGGCGTGGGCCAGGGCGTCGGCGTCGCTGTGTCCAATGAGGCCTTGTTCATAAGGAATCTCGACCCCGCCGAGTATGAGTTTGCGCCCACCGGACAGCACATGCAGGTCGTAGCCAAGACCGACACGCATCATGCCAACCGTCCTTCGGCAACCAGCCGGGCCAATGCCAAATCAGCGGGCGTGGTCACTTTGAAGTTCAGCCGGGTCCCCATGACGAGTCGTACTCGTTTGCCGGCACGCTGAACCAACGTAGCATCGTCGGTGCATAAGCGCCCATGAACCTTCGCGCTTTCATGAGCCTCGCGGATGACCTCAACGCGAAAGACCTGCGGCGTTTGACAAGCCCAGAGCCGTTGGCGTTCAGGCGTGTCCAGAAGACAGCTGTTCTCGTCGGCAACCAATATCGTGTCGGCTGACGGAATGGCGACTGTGGCTGCGCCGTCTTGTGCGGCCGCCTCAATTGCGGCCCCCACGGTCTCGGCCGCGACAAAGGGGCGGGCTGCGTCGTGAATAACGACAATCTCTGTATCGTTCCTCAGAGCCGTGAGTCCTTTGGCGACTGAATCCTGCCGTTCTGCGCCCCCTTCAATAATTGTAAGCGCTGCGAAAGCGTATGCCTGGCGGAGGACTCTCTCGAAGGCCGGCCGGGCGCCTTCCGGGCAAAGCACGACGGCGCTTTCCGTAAGACCAAGGGGGCGGAATCGGTCGAGCGTGTGGATAATCATAGGGCGGCCCGCAAGGTCGATGAGCGCTTTGGGATCGGGGCTGCCCAGCCGTCTGCCAAGTCCCGCGGCAGCTATCAGCAGTTGCGTTCTTAAAGCCAATGGCCTGTCCAGCATGCTGGGTTAATCAGGAGAGGATGCCCTCGAGCTTCGTGAAGATCATGCGGCCGGCAGTCGTCTGCAGCACGCTTGTCACGACGACGCTGACGTCACGCCCCACATAACTCTTTCCGCCGTCGACCACCACCATGGTCCCGTCGTCAAGGTAACCCACGCCTTGCAGGGCTTCCTTGCCTTCCTTGACGATCTTCACCTCCATATGCTCATCCGGTAAGACGGCCGGTTTAAGGGCATTGGCGAGGTCGTTGATGTTCAGGACGGTTACGCCCTCGATCTGGGCCACCTTGTTCAAGTTGAGGTCGTTTGTAACGATGCTTGCCCCAAACTCGCGCGCCAGGCTGGCAAGTTTGCCGGCCACTTCCTGGACATCCGTTGGGTCGTCATCGATTACCTCGACAGCGGCGGGCATTTGTCCATCTTGAAGCTGCCGCACGATGTCGAGGCCGCGGGGCCCGCGCGCCCGCCGCAGCACGTCCGAAGAGTCGGCGATGCTTTGCAGTTCCTTGAGAACAAAGCGGGGAATCAGCAGCGTTCCTTCGATGAATCCAGTCTGGCAAATGTCGGTAATGCGGCCGTCGATAATGACGCTTGTGTCTACCAGTTTTGGGGCTCTGTGTTCGAAATTGCGATGGCGCACCGCCTTGATGAGCGACTCCCAATTCGAGGCCCGGGTCAACCCAAGAAAAATGCCGGCAAAGCCAAAAAGCAGAACGAGCGTCGTAATGATGAAAACCTGGAGGGTGGGATCGGCGCCCGGGATCCAGTGGACGATGTAGCGCCCAATGAAATAGCCCATGACCATGGCCAATACGATAGCCACCATGGCAGGGGAGAGGCGCTCGAACAGTTCCTGGTTGATGAACTGCAACAGAAACAGGACCAGCAGCGCCGCGATGCAGCCGGCAAGCCCGCCCAGGATTTGCCAGGGAAGCGCGTTAAGCGGCGTGGCGGCCGTTTCGTTGTAGCTGCTTAGAATGTAGTGGGCCCACAATACGCCCATAATGATGCATGCCACGACGAAAAGAGCGCGGATAAGTCTGACTATCAGAGGACCGCCCAAAGCCGCCTCGTAGATATGGGAAGGCTTTGCGGCGCTGGACTGGCGGTCTTCCTCCTCGCCGCGCGATGGCGCCTCGTACGCTCTGGCTTTCTGGTTGTTTTTCTGTGCGTTCAATCTAGTCCTTCCCTTTGCTTGGGTTGTCAGTCAGGCATTCTTTCAACGGCGGCCTCAATAATCTCCGTAAGAACGGGTTCAATACGATTTGCTGTTGCAATGATTCTCTCAATGTGGACCGGTTCGAGGGCATCAGGCAAGCATTCATCCGTAATGGCGGAGAAGCCAAGCACCTTCAGACCGGCATGCACGGCAACAATCACCTCGGGAACCGTGCTCATTCCCACAGCGTCTGCTCCGAAAGCGCGCATCATCCGGTACTCAGCCCGTGTTTCCAGCGAGGGCCCCGGACAGGCCAGATAAACCCCGCGCCGGAGGCGAATCCTCTTCTCGAGAGCAACTGCTTCGGCCAGCTCGATCAGATCTTTAGAGTACGGCTCGCTCATATCGGGAAAGCGGGGACCCAGTTCGTCGTCGTTCGGACCAATAAGCGGGTTGTCTCCCATAAAATTGATGTGATCCGTAATCAACATGAGATCGCCCGCTCTAAAATCCGGGTTGAGACCCCCCGCCGCGTTAGACACCACCAGCGTGCGGACGCCCAGAGCTTTCGCAACGCGCACCGGGAACGTTACCTGCTCGAGGGTGTAACCTTCATAGGCGTGAAATCGGCCGGCCATTGCGACTACGGGTTTCCCCGCGAGGTCCCCCATGATCAGGCCGCCCTCGTGTCCTTTCACAGTCGCTTCAGGAAAGTGGGCGATATGCTCGTAGCTGATTCGTTCTTTGATGTCAATGCGCTCGGCCAGCGCATTCAGCCCTGTCCCGAGGATGACGCCTATGTGAGGCTCAAAACTGCACTTGGTTTTGATACTGTTTGTCGCTTCGCTGATTCTTTGCCGCAGCTCCGACATGAATAGTTCCTTACATCCTCCGAACAGCTTGCGAGCCGAGCCGCTTCTCCGCTTCTTCCAATGTCAGATCTTTTATCGTTACGGTCTTGTTTCTCGACTTCTGGCCTTTGACCAGCGTCACGGCGCTCTTAGGCACCCCCAACGTTTTTGCCAGAAACAGGGTCAGCGCCTGGTTGGCCGTTCCCTCCATCGGAGGGGCGGTAAGCGTTATCCGGATCGACCCATCCGGTCCGAAGGCAACTGCATTTCGCGATGCCTTAGGCTGCACCTTCAGATGCATATAGACCACCCCGTCACGAATCTGGAGAGGTCTTGGGGCGTCCATTTTCACGCCAAACTCCCATTTTGCGAAACTTGCGTTGACGGTTCTCGGGCGACCACCGGCCCTTAGCACAGTCGGAGAGGAACACGTCCAACTCCTCCGCAAGAGTTGCTGCAACAGCGTCAGGATCGCGGTGGGCGCCGCCCGGGGGTTCCTCGAGCACCTTGTCGATTGCCCCGAGACGCAGCAGGTCCTGGGCCGTCACCCGCATGGCCGAAGCCGCCATCTCTTTCTTCTCGACGTCCCTCCAGAGAATCTCCGCACATCGCTCGGGCGGACAAATGACATAGATCGCATGTTCAAGCATCACGATCCAGTCGCCTACGGCAATGCCAAGCGCGCCGCCGCTGCCTCCTTCCGCCAGAACTGCGCAGAATATGGGGGTCTTCAGGCGGATCATTTCGTAGAGATTTTGAGCAATAGCCGGACCTTGGCCGCGTGCTTCGGCCTCGATGCCGGGATGGGCTGCAGGCGTATCTACAAAGGTGACCACCGGAATCTTCATGCGCTCTGCGAGCTTGAACATGCGCAAGGCCTTCCGGTAACCCTCGGGGTGCGCCATGCCGAAATTGCGGGTCACCTTTTCTTCAGTTGTCACGCCTTTCTGCTGGCCTACGACCATGACCGTCTTTCCACGAAAGCGCCCCAAGCCGCAGACCATTGCAGGGTCGTCGCCGGCGTAACGGTCGCCGTGCAGCTCAAAGAGGTCCTCGAGGATACGCGAAGTGTAATCGAGCATTCGCGGCCGGAGCGGATGCCGAGCCAACTGCACCCGTTGCCAAGCCGTCAGATTCGAGAACACGGCTTCCCGTTCGCGGTCCAGTTCAACCTGGATGGTCTCCCGTTCCGGGTCTGTTTCTGCCCGTTCAAGGCGGTCTTCAAGCTCGATAATCCGTCGCTCGAAAGGCAAACACTGCTCAAGCAAAGGCCGCGACCTCTTTTTATTCTCAGCCAAGTGCTCCGGTCTCCCGAGGGGTGTTCCGAATGTTCGCCGCCCACGCTCCAGAAAAACATGAAGTCAGCCCGCGATTTCCTGCCGCACAGCAAACTTCAAAGGGCAGGGACGCTCGTTGGTTATCGCAAGAGCGACTTAGTATAGCAAAACGCAGAGTGGAAATGCAGAGTCTCATGGAATGGGAAGACGACGCACGACGTTGCCCTGTCCCTTGGTCCTGAGTTCCTTGGGGACAATCCCCATCGGGTAGGGAAAGGTTTCCTGGTCTGCATGATTCTGGAGGGAGAACCTCGAGAGGGAAAACCTCCGGCGGGGCGCCTGTCCGCCTGAGGTGTAAGCGTTCGGGTGGCGGTGTGGGCCGTTAGGCTTCTGCGAGCTCCTCGTCGTAATACTCGGCGTAGCAATCAGTATGCCAGTATTCGCCGTCTACGATCTTGGCATCGCCCAGTTCGAGCTCGATGGGCTCGATGTATTCATTGCACAATGCGCAGCGCATTCCGAAGGTCACCTCCTTTCCGTTTGCAGGGTGTCTAGCCTTCATTGATTCCGAAACGCCTCTAAGACAAAACGGGCGGTTTATAGCACAAGAAGAGACCTGTGTCAAGCATGTAATCAGAATGTATAACAACCGGTTGCTGCAAAAAGACTTACACACCCTTCCCGGCTGTCAGATCACCCTTGTGCGACCCCTTCGCTCTCCCTTTTTCAGCGTTTCTCAGTTGCCTTTTCGGGACAGAGGAAGGTATGCTCGCGCCGCACTTGTTTGAACAACCGCTTGGCCATGGGGGATACGTGTGCGGAGATCCGTTTTCATGCGAATGACTCAACTACTGGGCATGCGATACAAAGAGCGGCCGGCCGAGGCCGCGCTCAACAGCCATGCCTTTCTACTGCGGGGCGGTTATGCGCGCCAGGTAGCCAACGGCATCTACTCGCTTCTTCCGCCGGGGCTGCGCGTTGTACGGAAGATTGAGCGCATCATTCGCGAGGAGATGGACCGCATCGGAGGCCAGGAAGTTCTGATGCCCGTGGTTCAACCCCGCGAGCTATGGGACGAGTCGGGGCGGTATGCTGCTGTTGGTCCCGAGCTTGCCCGCTTCAACGACCGCACGGGCCACGGTATGGTGCTTGCCATGACCCATGAAGAGGCCGTTGTTCACCTTTGCCGCAATGAGATAAGCAGCCATGCGCAGCTTCCGTTTATGGTTTACCAGATCCAGACCAAGTTCCGAGATGAACCGAGGTCGCGCGGCGGTCTCATCCGCGTCCGCGAGTTCACGATGAAAGATGCCTATTCCTTCCACGTTTCCCGCGAGGACCTCGAAGGCTACTATCGCCTGTGTTTCGAAGCCTACCAGCGCATTTTCGTCCGGACGGGCGTGCCTGAAGTGGTTGCCGTTCAGTCGGACACGGGCATGATGGGGGGCAGCGTGGCGCATGAGTTTGTGCTGCTCACAGAGGTCGGAGAGGACACCATCGTGATGAGCGACCAAAGCGGCTATGCTGCCAACCTCGAAGTGGCACAGGGCGTCGTGCAGGCTTTTCCTGAAGAAGTCAAACCCCTCGAGAAGGTTCACACGCCTGACTGCAAGACCATCGAGGAGGTCGCCGGTTACCTGGGAGTTGAAACGCGTCAGACGGCCAAGGCAGTGTTCTACGATCACGATGCCGAGGGGAAAGTCGTGTTGGTTGTAGTCCGGGGCGATCGGGACGTAAACGAGGCGAAGCTTGCTGGCATTTTAAAGACATTCCCTGAACCGGCCTCCGAAGCCCGTATTCGGGCGGCGGGCGCTGAGCCGGGTTTTGCATCGCCTTTGGGACTCGACCAGAGCAAGTGGCGCATCGTCGTCGACCATACCGTGAAGGCGTCGAACAATCTTGTCACGGGCGCTAACGAAGTCGACTACCACTACAAGAACTTCAATCTGGAACGCGATCTCCCGGGTACCGAGACGGTGGACGTAGTCGAGGCCCGGGAAGGCGACGGAAGCCCTGACGGGAAGGGAGCCCTCGTTTTCAACCGAGGCATCGAGGTTGGGAACATCTTCCAGCTTGGCAGCAAGTACACCGAAGCGATGGGAATGACTTACAACGACGAGTCGGGCGCATCCCATGCCCCTGTCATGGGCTGTTACGGCATCGGCGTCGGCCGCCTGATGAGCTCAATCATGGAGGCGCACCATGACGAGTTCGGGCCTCGGTGGCCCATTTCGGTTGCGCCTTGGCAGGTGCACCTTAACGCGCTTAAGCTGAAGAACGAGGCGGTGAAAAACGCGGCCGATACCCTTTACAGCGAACTGCAAAACGCCGGCGTCGAGGTCCTCTTTGACGACCGCGACGAGCGCCCGGGTGTTCAGTTCGCTGATGCAGACCTGCTCGGCATACCGTTTTGCATCATCGTGGCCGAGCGCAACCTGCGCAACGGCCTCTTCGAATGGAAACGCCGCGACACAAAGGAATCGGGCCTTATGCCTGTCCAGGATGCTTCAGCCCAGATTCTTGCATGGATCGGCGACGCCTTGCGCGCTATAGACGCGCAAGGCGGCATCGGCCCTTGAGCGTTGTCCTTCGGGGATTGGAAAGGGAGGAGAATGTCACAGAAGGCCCCTAGTGTTGCTGCCAAAATCCTGCCCTTTCGACCCTGCCAGCATTGGGTGTCAACACACGGGCGGCAAGTTGACTTCATCCATGTTTTGCCCTTTTCCGCTGTGTTGGCGATCATCGTGACCTCTCTTGTCCTCGCCCCTCGCAGCTCTGCCGATGAACCGTGGGTTACGGCTGACGAGTACACGTCGTTCCATATCGTATTGCCCGAAGACAGAGCTGAATGGCGGTTCGAGGCGGGAGATTTGTTCCAGACCTACTGGAAACGTGCGACAGGCTGTGCCGTCCCTGTGGTCGACGCGCCGGTGCAAGGTGTCAGCGTCTTTATCGGGACTGGTGACACGTTGCCACGCCGGTTCGATAAACTCCGTCCTGAGCGGCTTTCCTGCAGAGGCGTCTGCATCCGGAGCTTTCCCACCGGTCTTTTCCATCGACACAAGGCCCTTGCCATTTCC
>CAZBQH010000253.1:0-3416 GCA_964493915.1 uncultured Nitrospiraceae bacterium | reverse complement strand
GGCTGCCCGGACCACCGCGGCATGGCACGGCTTAAACCATTCTCGATACATGGCGGGGCTCATCAGGAGGTTTTCCTGCGTTCCCACGTCGTCACCGATTTTGATCAAATCGACGCCTGCTTCCGCGTGGCGCCGGGCCTGGAACGAGCGAATCTCTGTGATGCGCTCCAGCAGATACGATACGAACTCCGGCTGCGTCACCATGTCCATAAAGAGCTGTTCCATACCGCGCATATGCCAGGCGATCTCAAAGATAGTCCACTCCATGAAACCGATGACGAACAAGCCCCTGTCGTGGAAGGCGCGGACCTCGTCCTCGAGGTGGGCATGCCGCTCGACGGGCGTCGGGTCCGGGAAGGGGTAATCCTTCAGCTCGGCCACATCGCGCATGTATTTCATAGGATGCTCGATATGGATGAAATGAAGCATCGAACCGGGCTTCTGGCCGACGCCCCATTCGCCCACTTCCCATCCCGCCGGATTAGGCAATGGCGGAAGACCCTCAGGGTAGTAAGGGCTGAAATCGGGCATCTCCCGCGGCGGTCGGAAATACACCTCACGCACCTCGAGGTTGTAGTATTCCGCTGGGTCTGACGAGCCCGTTCGTTGCTGGAACCCATCGAGCAACGGGGGCGTCAGCTTAACCTCCCTGGGAAGCCGGTCGGGTTGCTGACGGCTGAGTACGGCGAGCACCCGTTCTCGTGGCGTCATGTCCATCCCCTTTCTGTTTCGCTTCAGCCATAGCATTGCCAAACAGGGCATCGAACGCGCGCGGCTCCGTGCGGCTCTTCAGAAAAGCCATCAGACTGTACAGCGACTTGATGTTGGTATGGCTCACGGCCGTAGTGGCCAAAGCCCCTGCTGCATTTGCCGCATGAAGCGCGGCTTCAGGCGTCCATCCTCGTGACAACCCAAAGAGAAACCCCGCCACGAAAGCATCGCCCGCGCACGTTGTATCTTGGACCGGCACGTTATGCGCTTTTACCGCGTAACAACGGCCGCCCCAGTAAGCGGCTGCTCCGCGTTCTCCCCGTTTGACGACGACGCTCTTCGCCCCGGCTTCTTGGAGCCGCTTCGCCGCGTCTTCCGGATTGCTTTCGCCGGTTAGCTTGGATCCTTCTTCCTCATTTGTGAAAATCAAGTCGAGATAAGGCAAAGCCGCGGCAACAGCTTCGAACCATCTTCCCGAGGTGTCCCAGTCGGTGTCAAGCGAGGTAACGCAACCCGCCTGGCGCGCGTTTCTGAGAAGCAAAGGCAGCCCAAGACGCGGCAGCTTCATCGCCCCGCCGATGTGGACGATTCCAGCCTGTGCAAGCTGCGCGTCCTGCACCATGTCCTCAGACAATGCCCCATTGCCCCCCTCTTGGTAGAGGAAGGAGCGTTCTCCGTCGCGGTCTACCACGACGATCACAGCCGATGTCGGCGCAGATGGATGACGGACCACGCCTGATACATCCACGCGGTAGTCGATAAGCTCCGCCAGGACGACGTCGCCAAACCGGTCCATACCGACAACGCCTACGGCATGAGAATGGGCCCCCAGTTTGGCCAGGACCGCTGCCGTGTTGGCAGCGCAACCACCCGCCACGAGGGCCAGTTCTTCGACAACGTCGGTGTGCCCCCGGTCAGGCAGCCTGTCCACAGGACGGGCAACCACGTCCGCCACAAGCTGGCCTATGCAAAGGATGTGGTCCTGTCTGGCAGTTGTCACAGAATCTCGCGCGCCTCCATCTTATACATGGCCAGTACATTGGCCACGGAGGTGTCGGGTTGGATGGTGTGGCTGGGAGCAATGATGTACCCGCCGCCTTGGCCGAGCGTTCTCACACGGTGCCGGACTTCCGCCTCGACCTCCTCGGGCGTCCCGAAAGGCAGCGTCGTCTGCGTGTCTATGGCGCCGTGAAAACTCAGCCGGTCGCCAAAGTCTCGCTTGAGTCTCTCCGGCTCCATCCCTACGGCGCCCGTCTGGATAGGGTCGAGGATGTCGGAGCCCAGATCGATCAGGTCGGGAATAAGGTCGCGGATGGCGCCGTCGCTATGAAGCATAAACAAAACGTCGCCGGAGTGGCATACGTCCACTAGCCTCTTCAAGTAAGGCTCGACGAACTCGCGCCACATCTCCCGCGAGATGAGGAGGTTTTCCTGCGTACCAAAGTCGCTCCACTCGCAAAACAAATCCAATCTGCCTCTTGTCACCTCGAGCACTCGGGTCAATTCCTCGCAGTAGAATGCAGTAAACCGTTCGATCAAGTAGTGAACCATGTCCGGCCGCAGCATCATGTCCAGGAGCAGATTGTCCATCCCGCGCAGTATTGCCGGCCGCGTGAAGAGGTCGGCGCCTTCGAAAAGGATGGCGTGCTCAGGATAGCGGGCGCACTCTTGGGCAAGACCTGAATAGTCGAAGAAATCCACACTGGGCCAGTCATGCCGCTCAAGATCCGCCAAGGTCTGCGCTTTCCACAAAGAGGTCTCGACATACATGTCGTACGTGCCATGGCCCGTCGCCACCCTTCGTGATCGGATGCCCCAGTAGTCCTCGATCACGCCGTTGCCCATATCCTTGTCGGGCGGCCCCACATACCGCGGGAAGATACGGCGAACGTCTGTTTGCAGACGGTCCTGTATGGCGTCCACGGAGTCCACACCGAAGTACCGCATCATCATGACGTCGGCCTCGGGCTCCCCCTTGTAATCTGCCGGCGTCCGGTCCGGACGTTGCCTGCGCGCGGCCACGAGCACCCGTTCCCGATGGGTCATGTCCCGTCCCCTCCGGCTTCTATGATCTTCATCGCCTCTTGCGCGGGCATCCTCTTGTGAACAATCTCGCAGAGGGCCTCGAGCACCAGCCGCCGGTTGGTCCGTTGCCACACATTCCGGCCGATGCAGATCCCTGCAGCGCCTGCCCTGATGCAGTCGTCCACCATGTCGAGCAGATCCGCCACCGAATCGCCGCACGGGCCGCCTGCTACTATCACGGGCACGGATGCTCCTTCGATCACCTGGCGGAAACTCTCGACTGAACCGGTATAGCTGGTTTTGACAACGTCCGCGCCGAGCTCGGCGCCTACGCGTGCCGCCAACGCCACCTGATCTGTTAACTGCTGCTCGTTGGGCCGTTCTGCGGCCCCGTAATGGGCGGCCAGCGCCCCAATCGGTATCATTTCGCCTACCAGGGGCAGTCCGAGCCTGTCGCAGGCTTCCGCCGTCGCGCCCAGCTTGCGCAAGAGATCGCGTTCATTGTCCGCGCCTACATAAATGTTCAACACGCACGCGTCAGCTCCGGATGCGAGAGCGTACTCGACGCTTGCGAAAACGTCTACCTCGCTGATATGAGACCCGAGCCGCGTGTGGGTGCCGTCAATCCGCGCAATCGCGCCAAGTTGGGCCATTTCGCCCGCGACAAGGCTTAGCGTGGC
>CAZBQH010000252.1:0-8211 GCA_964493915.1 uncultured Nitrospiraceae bacterium | reverse complement strand
GGCCTTTGATCTTCGCCCCTCCACAGGCGTTCACGTGGTTGGCGCGGCCATGGAGTTGTCACCGGGAAACGGGCCCGTCGAACAACTCCGCACGCGCCTCGAGAAAGAGGCGGGCATCCGCATCCGTGCGCAGTCAGGCGATCACGATATCGTTCTTGGCGTGTTCCCCGACGGCAAGCCCTCCGGAATGACGGGCGTCACGGGGGCCGATCTCGAAAACATAGGCAACCAAGGCTACGCCGTCTACTCGGAGGCGAGCGCGCTCGAGCTGGCGGCGCGGGACTGGGCCGGGCTCAGCAACGGCATCACGACACTCGTCCAAATGGCGGCCGGCAAGACGATAATCCCGGCGGTCCGGATCCGCGACTGGCCGTCGCTCGAGTACCGGGGCGTGCAACAAGACATCTGCAGGGGTCAAGTGCCGACAATGGCCACATTTAAGCGGCTCGTAGACGTGTTGGCCCAAGCCAAACTCAACCTCCTCGAGCTGTATATCGAGCATACCTTCAAGTTCAGGAGCCACCCAGACATTTCGCCGCCCGAGGGCGTCAGCCCGGAGGAGGGGCGCGAGCTCTTCGACTATGCGGCGAACTACCACATGGAAGTCCATCCGTTGTTCCAGGTGCTGGGCCACTCGTATCACATCCTGAACAAGCCGCAGTACCAGCATCTCCGGATCGGTCCCTCCGAGAAGATGCCGTGGATCATGACCTTCGACATCCGCAAACCTGAGGCGGTGGCATTTGTCCACGAATTGGTGGACGAATTGTGTCAAACCTTTCCGGGCAAGCTGTTTAACGTAGACATCACGGAGATCGACTGCGACGGCATGCTCGAGCAGGGGCTGACCGTCGAGCAATTGACCGACCTCGTGTACAACTACGTGCTCGAGTTGAACAAGATGGTGCAACCCCATGGGATGCGGCTGATGATCGCGCAGGGGCCCCTGGACAGCACCGGCCACCTGGCCGGCATGGGGCCGAAGCTCGACGCACTCCCCAAGGACATCATCATCGGGAGCTACTATTGTGCCGGCGGACCCTATAAGCCCGCTTGGGAAAAGGATTTTCCCCGGCTCGAGGAAAAGGGGTTCGACTTCTTCGCCCAGGCATGGATCAACAGCCACATCAGGCTGATGCCCTGGGTGGGTAACGCGGCCGATTTTTCCGATGCAGAGGTGACGTGCGGTCTCAAGCACGGCGCCATGGGCAGCATCACCTGCGATTGGGGCGACGCCGGGAACTACCACCTCACCGGTCAGACCTGGTACCCCTTCCTGTATCACGGTGCGTCCGCGTGGACCGGCGCAAATGTGGACAAGGCCTACTTCGACCAGGCCTTCACACGGCTTTTCTATGGGCTGCCTGACGGCAGCGTTGCAGAAGCGATACAATTGGCGGGCAACATCAACGGCCAAATGGTGAAGGTAAAAGACGAGAACAACCAAGTGGTAGAGGTTTCCACCTACCACTTCTGGGAGTTTTTCGGCGATCCCTTCACGCGGCCGGAGATTGTCCGGCTGGCTGATCCCGCAACCACCGGCGAGAACATCCTCGCGCCGGCGCAGCAGGCCGTGGCTTTGCTCGAGACCGCTGTTGAAAAGGCGGCTCGCAACCGCGACAACCTTGAGCAGTTGCTCTTTGGAGCGCGCAGCTACGCCGCTATGGGACGCAAGCTCGTGGTGCTCGGGCATTTCCAGGACCAGCACTATCCGCGCGCCAAGGTCGCCGATGAGCTCGAAGAGGTGGCTGCAGTTTACGAGGAACTCAAAGCCGAGTTCCAACGGCTTTGGCTTGCCGAGGACCGTGAGAACGACAACTTCCACGAGCTCGCCAAGCGGTTTGACTGGACCATTGTAGCGTGCAAACAGAAGGCCGCGGAACTACGCGGCGCTTGATATAGCTTGAAGCAGAATAGGATTGGCGCACCCGGCGGCTGGGGGGAAGGTCTGCCGGACGGCTACACGGAGGGAAACGCGTGCTTCTGCAACCTATCGACTGGTTCAGCGTCATCGCCTTTTTTGTGATCTCATTGGCCGTCGGCGTGGCTGTCACACGGAGGGCCGGGTCGAGTTCAGCCGAGTTTTTCGCTGCGGGCCGGAGCATGCCGTGGTGGCTCTTGGGCGTGAGCATGGTCGCCACGACCTTCTCGACGGACACGCCCAACGTGGTGACCAGCTTTGTCCGGCAGAACGGCATTGCGGGCAACTGGCTGTGGTGGCCGTTCTTGTTCACAGGCATGATGACCGTATTCATCTACGCGCAACTGTGGCGGCGTTCGGGCGTGCTGACCGACCTCGAGTTCTACGAACTGCGTTACAGCGGCAAACCGGCAGCGTTCCTGCGCGGGTTCCGCGCGCTTTATCTTGGCATCATCTACAACATACTGGTCATGGCGTCGGTCGTCCTGGCAGGCATCAAAATTGGCAGCGTATTGCTGGGCCTGACGCCTGTCGGCACGGTGGTCCTTGCCTGCACGGTCACGGTCATCTACAGTTCGCTCGGCGGTCTGCGTGGCGTGTTGATCACCGACTTCATCCAATTCATTGTCGCGATGATCGGTTCCGTCGCAGCAGCTTACGTTGCCCTGCAGCACCCTGATGTGGGCGGACTCACGAACTTGCTTTCCAACGAAGCTGTCCAAGGCAAGCTGTCGATACTGCCCGATTTTTCGAACATGAACACCCTCATGGCCATCTTCATTGTACCGATTGCTGTGCAGTGGTGGGCGGCATGGTACCCTGGGGCCGAACCCGGCGGCGGCGGTTACATCGCGCAACGCATGCTCTCGGCCAAGAACGAGCACCATTCGATTGGCGCGGTGTTCTTCTTCAACGCCGCCCATTACGCGTTGCGACCCTGGCCGTGGTTCATCGTGGCGTTGTGTTCGCTCATCGTCTACCCCAATGTCCAGGCGATCAAAGACGCCTTCCCCAACGCCGCCAACGTCGCAGGGGACGACATGGGGTATCCGGCGATGTTGTCGTTCCTTCCGGCCGGGCTTTTGGGCCTTGTCATCGCCTCACTCATTGCCGCCTTCATGTCCACCATCTCGACCCACCTTAATTGGGGCTCGTCCTACATCGTCCACGACTTCTACAAGCGTTTCATGCGCCCCGAAAGCGGCGAGAAAGAGCTGGTGTTCGTGGGACGCGTCACTACGGTTCTGCTCATGGCGCTTACGGGACTCGTTGCGCTCGTAATGGAAGAGGCGAGCAAGAACTTCAACATCATCCTTCAGGTGGGCGCGGGCACAGGCCTGCTTTTCATTTTGCGCTGGTTCTGGTGGCGGATTAACGCGATCGCCGAGGTCGTCGCCATGACTGTGTCGTTCCTCGTCGCGCTAGCGCTGTTCGTAGGCGAGCGGGCAGGATGGATTGCGCCGCAGGAGTGGGTCAAGTTCCTCATTGTGGTAGGCGTCACAACACCGAGCTGGATCATCGCCATGTATCTCGCCCGGCCAACGCGGCTGACGACCCTCGTGCAGTTCTGCCGCCTCGTCAAACCTGGCGGGCCCGGCTGGCGTTACGTCCTCCAACACGCGGAAGAACCTGACGGGACTGTCGAGCAAAGCGACCTCGCATGGCAGGTACCCCAAGGCATCGTCTGCACGGTCCTCGGCTGCGTGGCCGTTTACAGCGCACTCTTTGCAACCGGGAACTGGCTCTATATGAACTACCCGCTCGCTGCTGGTTTGACATTGCTGGCCTTGGTGTCGACTGTTATCCTTATTGGCCAATGGCGCAAGCTTATCGAGGAGCCCGTCAAGGAATGACCTCGCGTCAACGCGTCCTTACAACGGTTGCTCGTAGACAGCCGGATCGCGTCCCCATCTACCTCTGGCTAACGCCGTACATCATCGACCGGCTTAAGAACGAGCGCGGCGCAGACGATCCAGAAGACTACCTCCGCATGGACATCCGCATGGTTGATTACAAGGCCCTGCCGGAATCGTGCGACTTCTCGGCCTATACAGCCGGCTTTCCCCCGAACACCACAGTGGATGAATGGGGTTGCGGGACCTATCCTGTAGGTTACTACCACTTCACCAAGGCCGTGTGCCCTTTGGAGAACTTGGCCACGATCGAGGAGGTCGAGCAATATCCCTTTCCTGATCGCCCTCCAGACGTCGAGGCCATCCGCGCAGGGGTCCAGGCCGTCCAGTCGCGCGGCTTGGCGGCCTTCTCCCAATACGAATGCGGCACATTCGAGCAGGCCCATGCGCTGGTCGGCATGGAGCAGCTCTTGCCGCTCATGTACACGGCGCCCGACATGGTCCACTTGCTCTATGAACGGATCAGCGACGCAAAAGCGCGCATGGCGCAGGCCTACGTCGAGGCAGGCGTCGACGCGCTGTTCATCGGCGACGACATCGGGATCCAGTCTGCACCCGTTATGCCTCCGGAACTGTGGCGGGGGTTTCTGGTCGAGCCGCTGAAAAAGATCATCAGGCGCGCGCGGGCGGTCCGGCCGGATATCGCTGTTGCGTATCACTCCTGCGGCTATATCGAGTTCGCTGTCGAGGGCCTGATGGACGCGGGCATCACGATCCTGCAGTCCATACAGCCGGAGGCCAACGATTGCCCCGCGCTCAAGCGCCGTTACGGCGATCGCTTGGCGTTCTGGGGTGGGCTCGGCAGCCAAAGCACCATGTCCCACGGCACGCCAGAGGACGTCAAGCGGGCCGTTAAGTCTCTCATCGAGACCATGGGCAAGGGCGGGGGCTACATCTGTTCGCCCGCACATTTTGTCGAACCCGAGTCGCCCATCGAAAACCTGGACGCCTTCACCGAGGCCATTGAAGAATACGGCTACTATGGCTAAGCCGGAACAGCAACGAGGACAACCAGAAGGATTGCCATGCAGATAACGGTTGTGGGACCATGGGGCGCCGTGTGGATAGGCATGGCGCTGTTGACGAGCACGGTTGCCCTTGGGCAAGACGCAGACAGCGGCGCAACGACGGCCAAGGCGGTCATTGAGGAGGTCCAGGGCTACCTGGAGGCAATCGAGGCGCGATACGACGAGATTGCTATAGAACTTGCGCGTCTGATGCCCGTTGCCATGCAGGTCGAACCTGCCCTGGCTGAAGTGGGCGAAGAGGTAATCATCAGACTCGAGGTGCTGGCCGAGAAAGAGCCTAACGCCGTCCTCTCGCTGCATCGCTGTCATTTCACCACGCACATGGGTCAAAAAGAGGACGTCGCGCTGACATGGCAGGTGCAAGGCAAACGCTATGGGCTGACTGCATACTCGGCGGAGTACCGGTTTACGCCCGCAGCATGCGGCAATTACCTGGTCCATTGGATCCACAGCCCTGATGCCGACATAGCGGAATACTACCGTTCGTTTGCCGTAATCGACAGCAGCTACGCGGTCTGCTTATTCGAATCAACCAGCCACCGCGAGCCCTTGCCCTATCCCGATTTCCATCGCTTGCACATCCCCTTCGACTACTGGGAACATCGCGCACTGCTCTTGCCCGAACTCACAAAGAACCCCGCGGAGTACTGGGCGTCGATCAGCAGCGCATACCGGCAATACGGCGACCAGCCCTTACCTATGCTTTTCGCAGACTATTTCCTCGAGACGCGCGACAAGGAAAGCCGCTTTGCCCAAGAAGCCGAGGAGCTCCAGCGCACCGCCCTCGCAGCTTATCAACGGGTCTGGCCCCTGCTGGGTTTTGGGGACAGCCTGCATTCCTTCGCCGCCTACAGCATCGGCAATAAGCCGATTCGGGTCGCGCGCAGTCTGGGCTACCGCATGATCGGCGCGCTCTGTTCGGGCCAGAACTGGCAGGACGGTTCGTTCAAGATCAACCACTCCGGCATGCCCGACCGCCCCTACTTCATCAGCCGCGAAGACTTCCGTAAAAGCGGCGACGGCGGACCTGGCGGCGTGGTGGGCGTACCCCAGTGCATCCGCAACACGTTTCTGAATCACGACTACAACTGCACGTATTGCCTCGAACCCGCCTGGAACGAGTTCACCAATCAAGGCGGGGGCCGCAAAGAACTCGACCACCTCCACATGTCGCGGCAATACGACTTTTTTGAGGCCATGCTGCAAAACAGGCTCAACCACCAGACGCCCTACTTTTTCACAGTGGGCATCGAGTTCAACGGCGTCGCGCCCGGCATTACCGAGTCGAACCGCCTCTTTCTCGAATACGCAGCGCAGAAGGCTGCCGATATGCCGCTCGTGTTCTCGACCGGGCCCGCCGTGACCGCCTATTTCCGGCGTCATTACAAGGCGACGCCCGAGACCGTTTGCTACCAGCAAGACTACTTCGGCGGGCTGACGAATTTGGGCAAACCCCCATCCTATCCCGACACCCTCGAGATCGAGGGCCCCCAGTTCAAGTCGCTCATCAAGGCGCCCGACACTTTGCCCTATTACCATTACGATTACGGGGAAACCTGGGACTATCCCGACTGGGGCAACGAATCGCTCCCGCGCAACGACAACGGCTACCTTACGCCCGGTACATACGACCGCTTCGCCGCTACGCCAAAGATTGTCGACACGCGCCGCTTGAAGGTCGAACGGAAGGACTCCGAAGAAGAGGGCGGCGCCTTGCTGATACGTGTGATGGTTGAGGCCGCGGCGCCCCAGCAGAACATGGTCCTGATGCTGTGGGACATCCCCCGGGCCTGGCAGCAAGGATCAGGCTGGTGGCAAGTCGACGGAAAGGCCCGTCTTATACCTGTCCGTGCCCCCTATACGGGAAACCTGAACGGCGCGCTTGTCGCCCATATCAAGGAAGGCGGCAACACCTTCACGTTACGCATCAGCACCCCGGAGCGGGCATTGCGGCGGACAACCGTGATGCTCGGAGACCTGGTCGAGGGCCGCGTCTTCCAGCGTGATGGGCAGGTGATCGCCTACTTGTGGCCCACAAACGACAAAGGCGCTCTTCTTCACGTGGACCCGCCCAAGGACAAAGACGTGGCGGTCTACATGGCGCCCGAGGGCGAGAAACAGCCCTGCAGCCCGGGCGGCAATGCCTTCCAACTCCAGCCCAGAGGGTGGCTCCGGCTCGTGGGCCTTGCCGTCGACGAAATCGAGACCTTCTGCAGCGCGGAACCGTTGCCTGCCCAGACTTCTTAGGAAGTGCGACGCTCTCCGTTTCTGTATCGGCAAGATGACCCGAAGGAAATATGATATGACTAGGAATTCACGGCGGACACGACAGACCGAGCTGATCCGGACCCACTCGAGACGACTCCGGCTTGTGTTGTGCGCGGTCTTGCTGCTGGGAGGTTGGGCAATGCCACTAGCACACGCTGAGAAACTGCCCCATCACGCGAAACCCCTGCTTCTGGACCTGCTCGATACGTATCGCGGTCAATGGTCTCACCCCGCGTGGCTCGGTCAGGTCATGAACCTTGACGGACCTGTGCACGGCCTGTTTGCCCTACCCGCCCCGCTCGATGAGGGGGCACCTCTCCGGCTCGGCGCGGTGCTGACGCCGTCGGACGATCCCGCCGCTTGGGACCGGGCTGAGCTGCGTTGGGCAGAACGGGACACGGAAGGGCGCCACCATTTCGCCGATCCACACTGGTCAACCTGCGTGGCTCTTACTCACGTTCATCCGTCTCTTATTCGTGCGGACCTGACGGAGTTGCACTGCGACAAGGCGTTTCTCTCGCCGAGGTGCCTCGCCGGAATCGTGTTGGAAACGCCCCAACCCGGGCTTGTCCCCTTCGTTCTGATGCCAATCGACGAGACCCCGACCTTCCGGCTCGAGACAGACGCCGTCGGCAACTTGGCTGTGGGGAAAGACCACATCAAAGTACGCGTCCGCGGCTACAGCCCCCTTGACACAGCCTTCGGGGGCGCACTCCGGCTTGAGCTGCGCGAAAAACTGACAGGCGAGAGCGCGGGTGCCTTGCCCATCTCTCTACCCGTTGCAGCAGGCACACTGGCCGAACGGGAAATCGATGTCGAGCTTCCCCGTTTCGGCATCTATGACGTCCGGCTGGTTGATGCCGGATTGGACAATCGAGAGGGAGATGGTTGTTTGGCCAGCCTGCGCCTTACACGCGTTCCGGCGCCCCGGCTCGACATAACGCCGGACGCCTCTTCCTTCGGCATTAACATATTTCAACATCAGCTCTGGTGGTACGCGTTCCAACCGCCGCTCCTCCAGGCGATGGGGGCCAAGTGGGTGCGGCCATGGCTTGCATGGGAGAACACCTGGCGCATGCAG
>CAZBQH010000251.1:0-23133 GCA_964493915.1 uncultured Nitrospiraceae bacterium | reverse complement strand
CCGCGTGGGCGCGTGACGAGGATGGCGCTTGGGTTTATTTAGACGACTATCGGGACGACCCGGAAAAGCAGTAAAAAAGAAACCCGCCCCTGTCACTCCGTCGGGGCGGGTGTGCGGACAGGCCCGCACCAATCGGTTTCGGGGGAGCGCCGGCTTCCGTTGGCATGCGTTTGTGCAACGCAGCGGGCCGAAGATAGACGCAGAAAGCGCTTGACAGGGAGTAAGCCATATGAGGCGTTTGCGTGGAGCGTTCGGAATTGCAGGGTTGAGCCTGGTGCTCATAGCCACTTGCGGATGCCCGGGACAACAGGGCCTCTCCGTATATCCCGCGGCCATCAACTTCGGTACGGACATCAACAGCGACTCGTTCACCATCAGCTCGCCCAACGGCGTCGCCGTCCCGTGGACCATTGTACAAGCGCCGGCTTGGCTGGAGCTTTCGCCTATGTCCGGCACGACGGGTCTAGGCGTCGCGACGGTCAACATGGAAGCCGACCGCTCCGGCCTCGAGGCGGGGCAGGAGTTGCAGGACCAAGTGGTAATTTCCTCGCCCTTGGGCAGGACTTCCCTTTCGGTCGCGTTGAGCTCGGGGCCCCTCCTTGCTCCGCAGCTTGCGGTGTCGCCTGAAACCATCGATTTCGGCGCGGTGCTCGCTTCCGCCGAGCTTACGATAACCAATATGGGCAGTGGGCTTCTTGAGTGGGAGGCGACTTCGGCGCCCACGTGGCTCAGCGCAGACCCCGAGGGAGGCGAGCTCGACCCTTCCGGCTACACAACGGCTACCCTGACCGTCGATCGCGACGCTGTCCCAGGCGGCAACGCCCAAGGCACGGTCGTCATCGCCTCGCTTACCGACGGCGCGACTGCGGAGATAGCCGTCAGCGTGGGCGCGGTTCCGGCTCACCCGGACCTTGCTGTACTGCCCGCCAGCCTCGACTTTGGAACAAGTCTGAACAGTTTGCCGCTTTCGATCCAGAATGCTGGTACGGGCGATATGGCGTGGAGCCTTGCTCTCGAAACAGATGACGGCGAAGATTGGCTTTCGGCGGATCCACAAAGCGGGATCCTTGCTACAGAAACAGCTACGGCAACGGTCGCCGTATCCCGTGCAGATCTGGCGCCGGGCGCCTACACGGGTGTTGTTACGGTGACCGAGACCTCCGGCGGCTTCGCTGCGGTCCAGGTCTCAATGACCGTGCAAGACGCGATCCTTGCGGTAAACCCGACGACGCTGAACTTCAAAAGTCCTACGGAACTCGAACGGCGGGTGTTCGCTGTGAGCAACCCGGGCGCCGGGACGGTCTACTGGCACATCGATGCGACAGATCTACCCGAAGACCTCCGAGACTACCTGAGCATTGTTCCTATGTCGGGCAGCGTTGCAGGAGAGCCTCAGACGGTGCTGGTCGCCTTGGACCGGGCGTCGATCCCCCTTTCGCAACCCGCAGGGGACTACAACGGCAGCTTCGAGGTCATTCGAACGGACGAAAGCGGTCAACCGTGGAATCCGGCTGAAACGGCGACGGTCGACGTCAACATCACAGTCTTCGAGTATCCTATCCTGTCCATCCTGACAGATGCCGTTAACGGAGAGGGCACGCCTCTCGTTTCAGCGGATGCAGAGAGCGAGACGGAGTTCTTTAGAATCGGCAACGGCGGCACGGGGACGTTAGATTGGAGCATCCCGCAGGAGACGCTCGATACGCTCCCTGCCTGGCTGTCCATCTCGCCGGTGGCCGGCTCTATCCGCGGAGAAGACGCGCCGCAGGAGATCATGGTCAGCTACTTCCGCGACCACGCGCCGTCCAGCGGCGGCTACACGCATGCTGTGCCCATTGCATCCAACGGCGGCGAGGGTCTTGTTGTCATCGAGATGTCTGTGCCGCCGCGGCCGGCTATCGGCGTGATCCCGACTCAGGTCGCGCTGGGCCCCTATGAAAACGTCAGTTCTTTCGGGGTGTTCAACTCCGGCGACCGGGGGACCGTGCTCGAATTCACCATAACAAGCGACAAGGAATGGCTGCTGTTCAGTCCGCGGACCGACACAAGCACGGGTACGGACACCGCAGTGAAAGACGTCAAAGCCGTTTCGATTGCCATTGACCGGAGCCGTCTCGAGAGCAGCGCGCCTGTAGGCACGCTCACCGTGACAGGTTACGGCCTTACGGAACAGGCTGTTGTAACGGTGTCGGTTGAGACCGCATCGCTGACGTTCGAGACCGCGTCGCCCCGTCTGCGCTTTCCTTCGCTGGTGCGCTGGGTCTTTCTCATGCGCGACGCACGCGACCAAGTGATCCCGATGCCTCCCGAGCAGCTCGAAGGCGCTTTCACGCTGTACGAGTCCGGCCAGGAGGTCCTTCTCGACGAGACGAACTTTTTCACTACTTCTGGGAGCCGCGTCCGGACCAACATTGCGCTCTGCCTCGACTATTCGGGCAGCATGCTCGAGGCGGCTCAGGCTGTCGAGCCGGGCGGCGGTATGCCGGGCGAAGACAACTTGCAGCGTATTTACGAGCGCTTGCTGGCGGACGATCCCGGCAGTTTCATCGATGCCTTGCCTGCTTTCTACCGAATGGCGCTTGTCGAATTCCATGACCGCTCGCAGGGGACGCGTCTTGCTCGCGGATTCACCAGACTCGATGATCGGCAGACGGTTAAAGACAGCTTGCGCCAGCTCAACATCCAGGACCATGGCGCCACCGAACTGCTGCCGGCAGCTTACGACGCCATCGCCTATCTTGACGGGGCTGACGGCCGCCTCCTCTCCTTCGATGACGCGGGAGTCCGTGCGGCGGTGGTCATCACCGACGGCCGCTACACCACGCCCCCGGGCGAGGTGGGACCGTTGATCAATGCAGCCTTGGACGATCGCGTCCGTTTCTTCTACATCGGTTGGGGCGAAGATGTGAATGCGGAGACGCTCGCCCGCATTGCGAGCGAAAGCGGCGGCCATTACTACTCGACATGGCTCGATGAGGACGGCAATCCGAGCGTCGAATCCCTCCAACAGGCCCTTGCGCAAGTGGCGGGAGACCTGCAAGGCCACGTCGTGTTCAGCTACGTCACGCTTAATGAAGAGAGCGACGTCGAGACGCGTCTCGTCGGCGAATTCCAGAATCCATTCGCTCCCGCAGGGGTCGCGCCCACCGTGCGCGGTTACGCCGAGGAAAACATTGATTGCGCACGCGTGGCCGCCGACACCCGGCTTGGTCAGATTGCCCTGAACACGGAAGGCATTCAGACGGACGGAACGGCCGTGGTCGTAACCCGGCTCGAATACGCGCCGCGCAACATCCGCAGCTTCCGGTTTACCATGACGGCGCCCAAGAACATCGTGTCGGGACAGAATCATCTGGCGCCTGCCGGAACGGTTATGCCCACGGCGCCAACTGTCGCACCGGCCGTTCCGGGTCTGGTGGACGGCACATGGAGCCTCGGGGTCACGGTTGACGAGGTGACGGGCGTAGCGCTTTACAACGGAACAGCCTCGGACAGCTATTGGCAGGTTACAGTGGACCTCGACGCACCAGAGATGCTCGACTACGGCGAGTTCGGCGACCTCGTAACGTTCGGGTGCACCGGAATCGCCAGCCCAATGCGCGTGGCGTTCCACGTGGACAACAGCCTGTATATCGATCCGGCGGCGCCTAACTTTACCAAGTACTTCATCTACCCGGACTCGATACCGTTGGCTGAACAGCCCTTCCTGGCGCCGTCGTTCCCCATGCCCTTGGCAGCGACGGAGCCCATCATCGGGGGCAGTCTGCCGACGAATCCCGACGATGCGCTGATCATAAACGTCGAAGACGGTGTGTTTACGAAGCCCCTTTACCTTGTGAACGTCGGCGGCAACTACGTCTACTCGCCCTTTACGCAGGTCCGCCTGGCGTGGCGCGCCGAAGACCCGGTAGGAGAACTGATCGTTCCTCAAGACGTGAGTGAAGGCGCACTCAACTCGACTTTCGAGGAAGATATCATCGAAGTCGAGATTGACCGCTCGGGGTGCCCCGGTCCCAAAGCAGGCAGCCTTGCCATTAGCTACTCCGGGGACCTGTTGGACTACGGCGATTGGATGGAGCCCGTGCTGGCCGTTTTCTACTGGGATGTCGCCGATTCCTTGCTTGTGCTCAGCCCCTTGGCAATCGTGATACCGAGTGGATCAGACAGCGCCGACGTCCGCATTGAGAACGCAGGAGAGAGCACGCTCGTCTGGGAAGCTGACATAACCGGATTGCCCGATTGGCTTACCTTGTCGTCCACTTCAGGGGAGAATGGGCCGGGCGAGCGTACCTCGGTCACCGTGACGGCAGACCGGTCGTCCATGCCGGCCGGAGGCGGCAGCGCCTCATTCCTTGTGACTACCAATGGCGGCAACGGGGAGGTGCAGGTGACCGTCGAACCTTAAGCGGCTGCTCATGCTGTCCGTTGCCCTCTGCTCGATGCGCTCGGGGAGCGGGTACGCCGTGGTTCGTGCAGGCGCTGTACGACTCACTGTAATGCTTTGCCTCTCCAGCGATGGCTGGAATTGAGCGACGCTGCCTCATCACGCTCACACAAACACTTCGGACATTCAGCCGTATCGGGCGTTTCGCTTGCGGCCTCGGCTGACCTTCGACGCTCCATCCCGCCGCCTTACGACGGGCACAGAAAAGGAAAGCCTGCCCGTAACAGAGCGGCGAGCAGGCTGGGCTTTCCAGTCTTCGCTTGATTAGGGGGCCGTTTGGCGCTTAGTAACGGTAATGATCGGGCTTGTAGGGACCCTCGATAGGAACGCCAAGGTATTTTGCTTGTCTTTCGTTCAATCTGTCGAGTTTGACGCCGAGTTTGCCGAGGTGCAGCCGGGCTACTTCTTCGTCCAACGTCTTCGGCAAGGTGTAACCCTTCCCCCGCTCATACTTGTCCGTCTCGGTGAAGAATGATATCTGGGCCAGGACCTGGTTCGAGAACGAGTTCGACATGACGAATGAGGGATGCCCCATCGCGCAGCCCAGATTAACGAGCCGGCCTCGGGCGAGCAGGATGAGGGACTTGCCGTCGGGGAATATGAACCGGTGCACTTGGGGCTTGATCTCGACCTCTTTGATGTCAGGTTGTGATTCGAGCCAGTCAACCTCAATCTCGCTGTCGAAGTGACCGATATTGCAGATGACGGCCTCATCTTTCATTGCTTTCATATGCTCTGACCGGATCACGTCGCAGCAGCCCGTAGCGGTCACAAAGATGTCTCCCTGGGGCGCCGCCTCGTCCATGGTCACGACCTCGTAGCCTTCCATCGAGGCCTGAAGAGCGCATATGGGGTCGATCTCGGTGATGAGCACCCGCGCGCCCAGGCCGCGCATCGCCTGCGCCGATCCTTTACCCACGTCGCCGTAACCCGCAACCACAACGACTTTGCCTGCGATCATCAAGTCGGTAGCGCGTTTGATGCCGTCGGCAAGCGACTCGCGGCAGCCGTACAGGTTATCGAATTTGGACTTGGTGACTGAGTCGTTCACGTTCATGGCTCTGGTATAGAGCCGGTTGTCGCGCATCATCTGATAAAGACGGTGAACGCCCGTCGTGGTTTCTTCAGACACGCCCACCCAGTCCTCGACAACGCTATGCCACTTTTCCGGGTTCTCGCGGTGGACGTTGTGCAGCAACGTGTCGACGATAGCGATTTCTTTGTTCTCTCTCGAGATTTCGGGGAGTTTGCCTGTCTCGTTATAGGTCTTTTCGAGTTCGTACCCACGATGGATCAGGAGGGTGGCATCACCGCCGTCGTCAACCACGAGATTGGGTCCGCCGCCGTCGGGCCATGTCAAAGCCTGCAACGTGCACCACCAATAATCCTCGAGGCTCTCGCCCTTCCACGCATACACTGGGCAACCGCTTCGAGCGATAGCGGCTGCGGCGTGGTCCTGGGTCGAGAAAATGTTGCAGCTTGCCCACCTCACATCCGCGCCAAGGGCTCGAAGCGTCTCGATCAGCACGGCCGTCTGAATCGTCATATGGAGCGATCCGGAGACGCGCGCACCCTTCAGGGGTTTTTGAGGTGCGTACTTCGCCCGGACAGCCATCAGGCCGGGCATTTCTTTCTCGGCCATCTCGATCTCTCTGCGGCCCCAGTCGGCCAAACCAATATCGGCGATTTTGTAATCTGTCTTCTTGTTGTCTAGCACAACAGCCATTCGTCTTTCTCCCTTCTCGAAAACTGAGCATTCGTTTTTCTACGTTCGTCAAATCGCCTCGAGCATTCTCCGCACAAGCGCTGAGCTGGCGCTATGGTTCAGGCGCCCTGATTTCATATACGCGCACCTGACTCGCAATGTCCCGGAACGTCACGACCTCCGAAGCGCCCGTCTGCACGGTTTCGCCGGCTTGTTCTGCAACGGCGGCCGTCGCGCCGACGCCGCTCTTGGCGGAAGTCTCAGCCCATTGCATGGTGAGAAACGCGATGTTGACGACCTCGCCCATGATGTCCGGGCGGGCGTAATCCGGGTGACCTACCACGCCGAGATACACCTCGCCGCTGCTGAGACCTATTCTCAGGTCCTCGCCCAAAGCGGCCTTCGCGCGCACAGCCGTCTTGACTGCTCGATTGCGATGGTCGGGTCCCGAGAAAAAGCACAAATACTGGTCTCCCATGTACTTGATCGGAACACCCGCATAACGCAGGGTTATCTCCGTAAGCGTGAAAAAAACGCCATTGGCCCAACTCGCGAAGTCGCGCGCCGTCATACCCAGCGATTTGCTGTAAGCGCCGAAAATGCTGCTGACCAAGACGGTCGCTTCGAACACGTCGGGCCGTTTCTCCTCTACGGAGAGCAGCCAGTCCGTCGTCACGTCGAGCAACTGAGCCAGAGGCGCCAGCACGGCGATGTCCGGGGCGTTTTCAGCGCGCTCCCATTTGGACACGGCCTGAGGACTCACGTTCAGCGCGTTGGCTATGTCTTGTTGCTTGAGGCCGCGCTTTTCCCGCTGAGAGCGGATCTTTCCGGCTAAGTCCTTCAGCAGCATCAGTTGCTTACCTCATTCGAGCACAAGAGGCTTCACACAAATGTAAACCATGCGGGGGCGTTTCTACAATGGCCCATTAGTTGACTCTTATGGCGTATTGGTTGAGTCTTCTCTGGTTTGCCTTGCTATAGCTGAAAACACCGGCGACTCGCCTGAGCATCCCGTGCTCGAGATGGTATACTACCCGGGACGCGAGGGACAGGTGAACGTTGATATGAGGCTAAGCTAAATGGCGGCCATAGAAGGAGAACTCTCCTTTGACAGACGATATGTTTTTCAGCGAGGACAGTAAATCGCTCCGCAGAGGCCGGCGCGTCCGTGCACGTACGAAGACGTGCCGTCCGTGTCTCTTGTGGCCTAAAGATGAGCCCGACCTCAGGATCGAGGGGATCGTACTCGATATGACGCCCTTTGGGCTGCAAGTCCGCATGCTGGAGAGCATCCCTCAAGACACCGAGGTTGTGGTCCAATTGATGCGCGACGAACGGTTCAACGAGCCCTTGGCCCGCCCACTAACAGGCACTGTTGTTCGGAACGAGCCCAGCGACCAGGGCTTCGTCGACCACGGCGTTAAACTTCGGCAAGAGAGTATCAGGAAAACGCCTTCCCGGCCCGTCAACAGCCCAAGAAGACCCGGCAGACTCCCATATCGGAGGACGCGTATGCATACCATCGATCTTATCGTGGGCGACGGCGAGAAACGCTTGCCGGAACGATGAATCACATGAGGGCCTGCAGATGCTTGATAGCGGGCGCTGCTTGTCCTTCAATGGCGTGGACCGGCAATGGATGCTTGCCGTCAGAGGATCTTGGTTCCGGGACGCCATTGCCAAAGGCCAGACCGCCGGGGACGGCCTATTACATGTAGCCTACGTTCTCCATCTGTTCTTTCAGCTCCTCCGGGATCTCTTCTATGAGACTGGGCTCCGCCGCATTCTCCTCCACAAAGTCTTGTATGTCGTTGAATAGCTTCTCGAGATTCTTCTGTTCTTCTGACAACTCGTTGGCAAGGTTTGTCTTTTCCCCAGGATCCTGGAGGAGGTCGAAAAACTCGACCGGTTCCAGTCCTCGGGGATTATCTTCGTTGGCATGGATTAGCTTTTTGTCGGTTGTTCTGACTGCTTTGACGACGTTGCGTTCATGGTCGGTCTCGGCATAGGCGTAGCCGATCTGAGGATTGGTGTCGCCGTAGTCTGACGTCAAGAGGGATTCGCCGAACATGGCTGGAGGCGGGTCGGCTCCAGCAAGAGAGATGAAGGTCGGCGCCAGATCGATATGACGGACGATGCTTTCGTCTATTTCGCCGGCGCGAATCTGCTGGGGCAGCTTCATGACAAGCGGCACATGGAGCATCTCCTCGTAGAGGGTCATGCCATGCCACCATCCCTCATGATCATAGAACTCCTCGCCGTGGTCGGCCGTGACCACAATCAGGCTGTCGTCATAGAGACCTCGCTCGCGCAGAGCGGCGGTCACCTCGCCCAGGTACTTGTCAAAAAACTCGATTTCGCTCTCATAAGCAGCAATAAAAGGTTCTCGGTATTTGCCGGGATCGGGGTCGGGGATTTTGACGCGGGCGTACCCTACGCCGGGACGATTGTGGTCCATATAGGGGTCATGGGTCTCCATGTAGTGCAGCACAAGGAAGAATGGAGTTCCCTCAGGAACGGCGCTGCTGTCAAACCACGTGATCGCTTCTTCGGTAACGACGTCCGCCGGCTGGTAGTAATTGCGCACATTCATGGCGCGGAACGGCGCCCTTTCCCAGATCCGCCGCAGCACCTCATAGAGGGCAAGCTTCGAGACAGACCGCGTTGCACCGAAGTACAAATCCGGCTTGAGATCGGTGTAGTCGACAAAACCCTGATTGTATTGAAACGCCGCTGTCACATTCGGGTTATTGGCGTATCCCTTCGTATAGTAGCCTTGCTCGCTGAGGACCTCGGCAAGTGTTGTCAGCTCTTGGGGCAGACTGGATTGCTTCGAAGTCGCGGTATGCTGTTCTGGGTAGAGCCCGGTGTAAATGCAGGCGAAAGACGGCTTGGTCCAAGACGCCTGAGCAAAACAGCGGGTGTACAGCACCCCTTCCTCTTGAGCCATCCTGTCGAGATTGGGCGTTTGGGCCCGCGCTGCGCCGGAATAGAGCGACAGATAATCAGCCCGAAGGGCGTCGCATACAATCACGATGATGTTCGGTCCATGGCCCTGCATCGGGGGAGCGAACGAGATGGACGGGGCTGGCTGGGTCGAAATCGCCGCCAATCCCGCCCCAACCAGAACGACCATCGCATAAGCCGCCAACCCGGAGAGGACGGCTGTCTTGCGCGTCGAGTGGAAAGGACGAAGCGCCAGGGAAATCACAACGGTGGAAACCAGGCCTGCGCCAAGTGCAAGCACGAACACCGTCAGCATCTGCAGGGTGTTCAGGCCGTGGTCGCCGAGAATGTCTCGTTTGAAGCGCCAGTAACCGAAGACGAGCACACCGGCTGCGAGGACGACGCCTACACAGAGCGCGAAGGTGGTGGTGGAACGCGGGAAACGGTCGCGCAGCAAGTAAAGGAAAGCCCAGGCAGCGGCGACGGCGACGCCTACGGGCATGAAACACAGACCGTAGACCAGCGGCCCCCACCATAGAGCGGCCATCTCCGTCGAGTCGCTCATCGTAATGCGCAACCAAAACGCTTCTCCGAGCCCGATCAGCGCCCCCGCAAAGAGCCCTGCCAAGACGCCGGCCCAGAAGATGTTGAGCAGCCTTGTCTGATATTGCCGCACTGCTTCAGGGGCCAGCTCGCGGGCTTGATAAGCGGAAGAGGATTCGGCGCGAGCCGCAGCCAGTTTCCGCCGCAGCTCCTCCTTGTCTGGGCGCGAATGAAACATGAAAATGGGGAGACCAATCAGAAATGGGACCAACTCGCCGACCCACCAGCCAAGATGACCGATAAGAAAAGCATGGAGCGGTCCGCTCTTGCCGCCCAATACAGCGGTGAACACCGCCTCACGAATGCCCTCGCCCCCGACAGAGGGGCCGAGCACCGTCCCCCAGATCATCAGCGGACTCGTGAACAAGATGTCGAAAATGGTGGTGTTGTCAGCGCGAATCGCCGACATGGCGCCGAAATACATCAGGCAAGTACCTAAATGCACAACAATGCCGAAGAACACGGCCCAGAGCAGAATCCCCCGCTTGCCACTGTAAGCTGTAGCAGCGCTTCCAAGCTTATCGACAACCGATCGCGTTTTCAATGCCGCCTTGCGGAGGATCCCGACCATGCGCCGCGGCAGCGAGGAGGCCGTCTGACCGCCCGGGACCTCGGGAAGCCTTGGGATGACGGCCACAAGGACCTGGATGACGCGCGGGTTAAGCAGGGTCAATAGCGATGCGACTACCAGCGCCCCGAAGGCAGCCATGCAGACGATCAGCACTACGGGTCTGAAGTCGAGTAAGCGCAACCCCAAGGGAAAAGTGACGAATACAAGGAGGGTCAGAGCGATGATTCCGATTAGCTTCTCGACCGCGATCACCGTCGTGCATTTGATCACCTCGCCCGTGTAGCTGGCGGAGTCGTACAGACGATAGCCGTCAAGGCCGACCGTTCCGGGCAGGAAGATGCCGATGAAGCGTCCCACGAACCAGCTCTGCACGAGATACCCAAAGGGAATGTGGATGCCCTGTCCCTCGAGCAGGAGCCGCCAGCGAACCATCCCCGCAGCCATGCCGATGAGCTTGGCGACCAAGGCGAAACCGAGCCAGAAGGCGATATGATGGGTTTCGACGGCGCCGAGGACCCCGAGCAGCCCCGAAACGCTAATCTCTTCGCCCCAGAAGTCGGAGCGGAGCCCAAACGTTTCCGGCCGGAAAAGGAGGGCGAAAAGTGCTAACGTCACGAGGGCCTTGAGCCCAAATAAGAGTATCTTCTTGTTCAGCGGTGCGAATCCGGTTGAAGACGCCGCAACCTTATTGGCCATTCATTACTCTCCAGTGAAGCGGTCAATGCTTTCTTGCCAAGGGATTATTCGCGCAGCAGCACATCGCAAGCAAGCTGCGCTTTCCGTAAAAGGGATCGGAACACGCCCTGCTTCTGCGCTCTTGCCCTCAGCCCGACAATCAGTCTGCGCTGAAGACGATAGCGCGACATAGGACGGCGTTTCACGGCGACAGGCCGGACTCCCGCTTCCTCGAGCGGTTTCCATAATCCGTCAGGAGGATACCCGTAGGTCTTCAGATCTTCAGGATCTATCTGAGAAACGACTTTCTCCATGATCAGTCTCTTCCCGGGATCGGCAGCGAGTTCCTCAACCCATTTCGCCAGCGAAGCCGTTGAAGGACGCGAATGCTGCTTCACGCCGATCGGGTCCCCCAGACCTTTGCGCGTCTGGTCTCCGGCCGTCTCGCCATAGTCGATGGTTTCTCTCTCGAAAGGCACGCCGACATAGCCGTAGACCCGGTCCATCCATGTCTCAGGGTCGCTGACGAGCTGCTCGTATTGGACGTGAATAAAGGGAACGGTCTTCTGCCGCAGGAACTGCGCGATGGCCGGAACATAGCGGTTAAGGATGGGATTGTAGTCGAGAGCTGCCTGATAATTGCCGTCAAAGAAGGAGTTTGCGTAAGAGGCGAAGGTGGCCAAGGGATGACGCGTGAGAACGACGTACTTGGCGTCAGGAAACACTTTCATCATGAACGGGAGGATAAGCCCGTAGGCGGGCGTTTTATCGAGACAGAAGCGCTTGCCTTCGCCCGTTTCGAGGTATGCGCCGTAAAGCACGTCGCAATAGGCGCGGCAGGCTGCCCAGTAGTCGGCGTCTTTCCTTGGCAAGGCGTCTACAAACAGCCGCTGCGACTCGGCTGCCAGAACATGGTCGTAGGGCGCTCTGTCTACCTTGTCCCAGTATCCAAGATGCGCGAGGGGGGTGAGGAGGTGTGGTTCGGGTCCGCCCAGGATTTGCGAGTGGGACTCGAGCATCCGTTCGAGCATGGTGCTGCCCGAGCGCGGGGGACTCACCACAAATATCATTTGTACGGACATGCCGTCTCCTCAGCCTTTGCCAGCACCTTGCTTACTGTCATACGCCCCTGTCGCCTCCCGCAACACAGTCTCCGTACTCCTTGATCTTATTGCGCAGCGTCCTCACGCTGATGCCCAGCATCTCGGCAGCACGCGTGCGATTCTGGCTGCAGTACTCGAGCGTTTTCAGAATGAGTTCCCGCTCCATCTCTGCGACCGTCGTGCCTATGGCTACCGCGACGCCGTCGCGGCGTGCCGATCCTTTGGGCGCTTGTTCGCCTAAGGAGAAATGCTCGGGGCCCAGTACGCGCTCGGTCGACAGGACCACGGCCCGTTCGATGGCATTCTGCAGCTCGCGCACGTTCCCAGGCCAATGATACCTTAAAAAGAGGTCCTTTGTCTCAGGCGCGTATCCGTCGATATTGCGGCCGTTCTCTTGTGCATATCGCGCCAGGAAATGGTCCATCAGAGGGATAATGTCCTCGCGTCTGTCGCGCAACGGTGGCAGAACGATGGGAATCACATTAAGTCTGAAAAAGAGGTCGCTCCGGAATTGGCCCGATTCGACGGCTTCCTCCAGATTCCGGTTTGAAGTGCAGACGATCCGCGCGTCGACCTGGATCGGGCTCGCGCCGCCTACCCGCTCGATCTCGCGCTCCTGCAAGGCCCGGAGAAGCTTCGGCTGGAGGTCCGTGTTAATCTCGCTGATTTCGTCAAGAAGCAGCGTTCCGGTATCTGCCAACTCGAACCGGCCGATCTTGCGTTCATGGGCGCCAGTGAAGGCGCCTTTCTCATGGCCGAACAGCTCGCTTTCGAGCAAGCCGGCCGACAGGGCCGCGCAGTTTACCTTAATAAAAGGGCCTTCGCGTCGGGGACTGTTGTAATGAATGGCCCGGGCAACCAGTTCCTTGCCGGCGCCTGTCTCGCCTCGCACGAGCACCGTGGCGCGGCTTCGACTGACCTTGCGGATGTCGTCGTAGACTTGCCGCATAGCCGGACTTTCGCCCACCATCAATCCGAAGTCGTAGTCATGGTTGAGTTCGGCGCGGAGGTAGCGGTTCTCGCGGAGAAGGCGTTCGCGATCAAGCGCGCGACTGACAGCGATCTCGAGCTCGTCGGGGTCGAAAGGCTTCAGGATGTAATCCTGAGCTCCCTCTTTCAGCGCGGCCACTGCGGTCTGGATGGTCCCGTATGCAGTCATGACGATGCAAGCCGTGTCGGCGCTTTCCCGGCGGACTTCTCGGACGACCGCGATGCCGTCAATAGGCGTCATTTTGAGGTCTGTAACAACAACATCGAACGTCGTGCGTTTCAGCGCGTCCAGACCCTCGGGTCCCCCATGAGCCGTCTCGACTTCGTACCCCTTGCGGACAAGCGCCTCCTCGACGAATTCCCGCATAAGCGCATCGTCGTCAATTACGAGCACTCTCGAATGGGACATCACGCACGCCCCTTCCCGTCGGACCGTTCCTCGCGGGGAAGGCGGACCCGGAACGTCGATCCCTTCCCAAGGGAGCTCTCCGCTTCAAGGACACCGCCATGAGCTTCAGCGATCTTGGCTGCCACCGCCAGACCCAGCCCCGTCCCCTTTTCCTTCGTTGTGTAGAACGGGTCAAAGACCTTCTGAAGCTGCTCCGGGACCATGCCGCAGCCGGTGTCGGCCACGGCGATCTCCGCGTGATCGTCGCAGAGCCGCGCCGAAATGTGAATGGTTCCTTCGCCGGAAATGCTTTGGGCGGCGTTCAACAGCAGATTCAGCAACATGCGGCGCATTTTATCGGGATCGACGACCACAGTTACGTCTGGCTCGACTGATTGGGTCAACTCGATAGGACGGTCGCCGAGGTCGAGGAAGGCGACGGCAGATTGTACGAGATCCTTCGCGGCGATCGGTTCCAGCCGAAGCTGGACCGGCCGCGTGAACTCCAGCAGTTCCGTGACGACCCGGTCGAGGTCGCGGGCGCCGGTGAGGATCTTCTGAACCAGGCGCGACCTGGGGTCGTCGGGTGGAATGTCCCGTGCCAGAAGGGCGGCAAAGCCGCTGATGCCGCCCAAGGGATTACGAATCTCGTGAGCAACAGTCGCGGCCATTTCCCCCACAGCCGCCAGCCGATCCATGTGACGCACGTGTTCGCGCAGGGTCTCGATCTCGGTGAGATCCTGAAACACCTTGACAGCGCCTATCCTGCGCCGGCTGCGGTCGGCAATCGGAGCGTCGCGTTCGCTTACGCGCACCGTTGTTCCGTCGCTGGCCCGCAGTTCAGTGAACGGCCGTTTGCCGGCGCAGGCAAATTCCCGGCCGAACACCGTTTTGAACGGGCGGCCGAGCACTTCGTCGGGCTCGTAGCCGAGGGTCTGGCCGGCGGCTTGGTTGAAGGCCGTAAGGACGCCGCTTGTGTCGACTGCTATAACGCCGTCGGTAATGCTCTCGAGAATGTAGTTCAAGTACTCGCTCGTAACTGCCAGTTCGCGGTTCTTGGCGGCCAGTTCCTGGTCGAGGTCCCGAATCCGCTCCTCGAGGCGGCGGTACGACTCCTCCATGGTCTGGGTGGAACGCGTGAAGAGCTCGAAGGCTTCCGTAAGGGCCTGCATGTCGGAGTGTGCGTCGCTCATACCTTCTTATCCATGGTGCCGGCATCGTCCTGGCGCCTAATGCCGTACTTCCCGAGCAGGTCACGGCCTGCCCGCAACCGGTTGAGGGACTTGGCAAGTTCGTCCTGTTGGACGCCAAGTGTTTGTTGGACCTTTTGCATGTGGTCTGTCAAGGCCTGAGCGCATTGGGCCGCGCGACGGGCCAGAGCGCGCACAGCTTGGCGGTCTCCTTCTGGAACGCCGGCGGCGTCCCACTCGCGCCGGAGCAGATGAAACTCCCTTGTGAAAGGCGCCTCCTGTTTTTCAAAGGCGTCAAGCGCGGAGCGCAGATAATCGAGCGCAGCTTCGTCCGACATGCCTTCTACTTGGCGAAAGCGTTCAAGCGTGTCCTCAAGCAAGGCGATGTGGCGCACGAAGTAGTCACGTAATCTTGCTTTTGGTGTGTCGGACCCCACGTTACGAGTCCTGGGGGCCGTCCACTGGAAGCAAGTGCCCGCGTTCTTGCAGCGCAAGACGTACGCGCTGCGCCTTGAGCTTGGCTTCCGACGCCCACTCTGATTCTGAACGGGCCACCTCCTCGAATAGGGTCAGGCTGTCTTCATAGTTCCCTATCTGCAGGAGGGCGTTGGCCCGCTTGTACTTGGCCCAATCTGTCTCGGCATCTGCGCCGTAGCCAGGTTTAACGGCAAGAGCGTAGACATTTGCCGCCTCCCGGTAGTCGCCCTTTTCGTAGAGGTAGTCCCCGTAGTGGTTGGCTGCATGCTGGAGGCCCGGGACTTGGGACGGGTCCTTTGCCGCACGTTGATCCAACTCCATGAGCACAATGCGCGCCTTTGCGCGATCGTCCCGAGCCAGATAGGCCCGAATGAGCAGGTCATCGCCATGAACCGTGCGCAGTTCCGGGTAATCCCTGGAGGCTTGCTCGAGTTTTTCTACCGCGTCTGCAAGACTTTTCTGTAACAGATATTCCCCTTGCATGACGAGCAGTGCATAGGCTTCGGGGGCGCTTGCCTGGGCAAGCTCTACGCGCCCCGCCAGCTCCATAGCTTCTTCTGCAGAACCGGCATCAAAAAGGGTGTAGGCAGTCCGGGCAAGGACATCGGGATTAGACGCCAACTTGGCTGTCTTGCCATAAACAGCCGCTGCGCGTTCTTTAAGACCGAGACTGGAGTACATCTCGCCCAGTGTTGTCAATACAGAGCCCTCCTGCGGCAGGCCTTCCGTGGTAAGCGCCAACTCCTCGAGGCGGCTCAAGGCATCGCGCACGTGCCCTTGCTCATAAGCAATTCTGGCAGAGGCAAGGCTTGCATCGACGGCTTCAGGCGTCGTGGGATGACGCTCCAGGAGATCGCGAAGGACCGCCGCCGCCTGTTGCAGATCATCTATAGCTGCGAGCTGCTCGGCGGCCTTGAGCAGAACCTGCGGATCGTCGGCTCCGGAGGCGTCGGCCTTTAGATAGGCATGGGACGCCCCGTAGGCGTCGCCGCACGAAGCCAGACGGTCGCCGGCTTTCAGCAGCGTTCGAGGCTGATTGGCGTACTGCCTCGCAACGGCCCGGTACAGGTGAACAGCCTGTTCCCGCTTGCCTCTCAGGTCGAGGATGTCGCCGAGTTCGATCATGGCTTCAGGGGTAGTCTCGCTGGGCGGGAAGAAATCGAGCAGCTCCCGTAGAACGCGCTCCGCCTCCGCAAATCGGTCTGCAGCCCGGTATGCGCGCGCGAGCATGAGGTAGACCTTGTCGTTTCCTTGGACGGTGGTGGCGGTGGTCAATCGCCGGTTCAGTTCGTCAATGGCGCTCTGGTAATCGCCGGCTTCGAGATAAAGCCGGCTCAAGCGGACTACAGCTCGGGCGCCGAGCACTGTGTTGGGTTGAAGCGCTGCAATCTGCGAGAGGATTCCCTGAGCCTCAGCCGTTCGATCCAACTCCACGAGGGCGTCCGCGAGCAAGAGCTTTGCATCACCTGCCTCAGGCGCTGCTGGAAACTGGTTGAGCAGGTCCTCGAGCTGAAGTCGAGCTTCTTCCGCCTGGTCAAGATCGAGCGCGTTGCGCGCCACATCATACAGCAGGGCAGCGCGGTTTTCAGACTCCCTGTACTGTTCAAGTGCAGTTTTGTACACCTCTTGTGCAGCCCGCGGAATGCCTCCCAGTTCGTAAAGCCGCGCCTTCCAGCGCACGAATTCGAGAGCTTGAGAGTGGTTGGGGGCGCTCTCGACGAAAACATCGATGCGGCTGTGGAGCGCATCCAACGTGATAGGATCTGGCCGTGCCGGAAGCCGGCGAAGTTCCGCTGTGAGGACCAGCGCCTCCGCATCCGTTCGCATAACGCTCTCCGGCTCTTGCTCGATGGCCGGTCTCAGCAGAGCTATGGCCTCCTGATACCGTTCTTTTTCCACGAGGCCACGGCCGGTTTGCAGCGCGTGGTACAGGTTGTTCCTCTCGACGGCCAGAAGGTCGTCTGTTCCGGGAGGTTTGCCCATATTTTGGCTGAGGTGATAGTAGAATAGCGCGCCTACAATCGTGCCCACGATCAACGAGCCCGCGAACCGCCCCCACCTGACGCCTCTCAGCAACGCGCTGCCCGGCACGCGCAGTCGCCAAGCGCGTTTCTTCGCGCGAGGCTTCGGCGCAGGTCTTCTGCTTGACGGGTCCCCCGGCGCCTCGGCGATGCCAAGCCTTCGGGCGGCATCGGCGGCCGATCTCAGCGCTTCGGGAGAACCTGCACTGTTCTTTGCAGCGGATTCGGTCGGCGCCGCGCCTTGCGCCTCTTCAACCAGGGAATCGAGGAGGTCTTGTGGAAGCAAATCATTGTCCAGATCTTCGGCGGTGGCAGCGGCAAGGTTCTCGCCGCCAACAGATTCCTTAGTTGCTTCGGGGTCATAGTCAAGGTCTTGCGTCCGGGATTCGCCAGGCGCCGGAGCGGGGGGAGCGGCGTCCTCACCGTTACGGACATGCAACTGTGCTGTCAATGCCTCGATCTCCGACTTGCGCAGCAAATCGGCGTCGTCGGAATACACTTCTGAACCGGTGTTTTGCCGAGGCTTTTGCTCGTTCTGATGTTCCTTTTCCTGTGTCACAGCGTTTTAGTGGTACCTCGAGTGGTTTGGCTGTGCGGCTGACCAAGGGGCAGGTCATTCTGCCCTTTATACAACAGAACGTGGCGCCAAGCTGCGCTTATACTCCCCATAGTCTATCAGAGCCCGCCCAGAAGTGCACGCAGCGGGCATGGGGAAAGCGACAGTCTAGAAAACGATTGCATCAATACGCGTATTGTTGTCCAATCCGGGATGAAACAGGATAAGATCGTCCGCGTTGTTTGAGTCGAGACGCACCGCACGAGCTGAGCCGAATGTGGGCATTCTGAAGGTAAACCGAGGTTTTGCGGATAGAAAACCGTTTTCCTGTCCTACATGAACGACCAGTTTCTCCGCGCCCTGTCCGAATGCAACGTCAAGCCGTCCGTCGCCATTGAAATCGCCGAAGGTGTAAGCGGCTGTTTCCCTGCCTTCGGGCGCGTCGATTGTGACCCCGTGCGTAAAGTCGGGCCGGCTCCTGAAACCGTTGCTATGGAACTGGTAGACGTCGAGTTGAACAGCCATCCGGCTCAGCACGAAATAGTTCACGAGAAACTTGAGACCGAAGGGGACGTTGATAAAAATGAGGTCGATCTTCCCGTCGCCGTTGGCATCTTTGAGCACAGGACTCGTGATTGCACCCGTAATGGCAAAAGAGGCTGTTGGTTCGGCAGGATAGTCCAGCGAGGGCGTGGCCAGATACACCTGCGTAAGGACCTCGAGCTTTGTCGTACCCCTCATCTGTGTCACGACGAGGTCGGGGAGGCCGTTGCCGTCGATATCCGCTGTCTGCGCGCTGGCTTCCCACTTGTCATCCAGGTTTATGGGGATCTTGAATCGCTTGTGTTGTTGCCACGACTCGCCATACACGATGTCCGCGTACTCGTCGCTCAAGAATACCACGCCTTTGTTCTTTTCTCCTCCGATGTCAAATGGTTTATAGGCAGGTAAACGGTGGCTTATCACGATGCCGCTGCCGTGGCGCGCTTCGCTGACGACGTCGCAATCAACTTCCGTCAAGACCTTGTCCGGCTCGCGAATCTCGAACCCCCCGCTGACGGGGATGAACCATTCGTCGCGTCCGTCGCCGTCCAGGTCTGCCGCGACGTCGTCGATGAAGCAAGGCTCTCGGGAGCCACTTGGCAAGAGCGAGGCAAACGGCACAGTGTGCAGCACGCTGAACTGCTTGTCTTTGTACTGGTAAATCGCTGCGCCGGCTTCCGTCGTAACGACTACCTCGACAGGGGGAGTTCCGTCGACTTCTGCGCAAAACAGGACGCCGGTTCGCGATTCGAGCTCGAGTTTGGCGGTCGGTTTCGAGGGATAGGCCCCGCGCCCGCTGGCAATGAAGGCCGCAAGTGTCTTATGTAGCGGGGCGACGTCCTCCTCGCAACACACGGCAAGGATGTCGGCGAGGCCGTCGCCGTTGATGTCGCACGTCTCCACGTCCCAAACAGGGGACTCTGCATCGAGCACGAGCGATTGAGGACTTGCACACGTTGCTGCCAACAGGATTGCCAGGCAATTCACCATGAACATGCTGTTTCTTGTGCCTCGAAAAAGTGCGTAAAGTACGTCCGAGCAGCGTTGTGGTCGCCGTTGCTCTAACCACATTGCTCGCTATACGGAGTCGAGTCAACGCAGTGGCAGATCCCCTTCTCCGCGATGGGTTCGCTCAATCGAACAGAATCTCGGCGCCTCTTCCCTGCGCAATGAGGGAGGTATACCCGCCCAGTTGCTTCTGCACGGCCTCATCGGTCAAGTCCAAAGTCTGACGGCGTTCGGCAGCCATATACGCGGCCTGCACCAACTTGGTTACTTCAAGGCCGAAATCCCAATTCAGAAGGGCGTCGCGGCCTTCGCGGAATGCTGCGCAGGCGTCGATGAGTTCATCGACATACCCGTAAAGGTCGGCTTCGTTGTGGTGAACGGCTAGCAACCCGCGCGTTGCAGTCGATTTCTCGAGCGCGGATTCCGCATCTGCAACCTTCTCTGCTGCAACGTCGCCCACGAAAATCTCGAGGGGCGAACGCAGGGTGTTCAGCTCGAAGGCGTATCCCGGGCCCAGCGCCTCCACCTGAACACGAAGACCTTGTTTGTCAAACATCCAGGAATTCGTGAACTGTGCCTTGACGCGTTCCCGGGTCTCGGGGTTCTCGAAGGTAATGAGGCCGGTCGCAAAATCTTCTGCAGGGGTCTTCGCATAGTCGACGCGGGTACGTTCCAGGAGTTCCTCGCGAAAACGCTTCCGTCCCCATTTAAGCAAGGCCGTTTCCGCTTGGACAGACACGGGCCTGAGAAAGGCATGGGGTCTGCCGGAAGGCGTGAGCACCTGCCACGCCAAGGCAATGGAGTGGCATGCCATATCTGAGAGTGCGCCGCCTCCCTGGCGGACAGGGTCCCAAAACCATGCTTCGTGGGGTCCGCCATGCTCTTCCGCGCTGCGCGCCAGATAGAGAGGCCCCATCGTAGTCTCTTGCACGTGAAGCTGTGTAAGCGCAGCCCTAATAGGCTTCATATGTACCTGGTTTTCCAGGTACGCCGTTGGCAATCCGCTTGCTCGGGCCAGCTCGACCATGCGCTCGGCCTCCGCAACAGTCCGGGCCAGAGGTTTCTCACAAAGCAGGCCCTTCAACGGCGCCCCTTCTTTCACGGCCGAGACGACGGCTTCAGCTACATCGACCCGCATATCATTGGGCACGAGAATGGCCACGGCATCGCAGTTCCTGCATAATTCCGAGATGCTCGGAAAGATATCGCAGGGGCCAACGCCCATTTCCCGGGCGTAAGAAGCTAATTGCTCCGCATTTGCGAGCGCGTAAACGCCGGCCAGATCCACGTTTCGAACAGCACGAAGGGCCAGTGCATGAAACCTGGCAACAAAGCCCGCGCCGATAAATCCCAACCGGAAACGATCCATCGCGCCTATCTCCCTAGCGATTCTTCCGCAAGCCGTTCCTCTTTCTCGATGGTATCAGAAGTCTTTCATTGGGGCAACGGGCAGCCATCGGGACGAAGGGCAGGCCAAAGCGCCTTGACGCGTGCGCAGAACCTTGTTAGGGTCTTGGCATCCTTTATAAGGGGAGAACAGGGGGACGCCGATGGGCATCTTGCGTGCGATCAACCTAGACGTGGTGGTTCTGGTCGTCTACTTCGGGGCAATGGCCATGATGGGCCCGCTGTTTATGAGCCGCAACCGGACCACGGAAGGTTATTTCCTGGGGGACCGGGCCTTCCCCGGGTGGCTGGTCGGATTCTCGATGTTTGCGACGTCCATCAGCTCAATCACCTTCATGGCCTATCCCGCAGACGCCTATAAGACGGCTTGGCTGCGGATGTTGCCGAATTTCATGCTTCCTGTGGCAGTGCTTGTGGCAAGTCGCTTTTTTCTGCCTTTTTTCCGCCGGGGAAACATCACATCGGCCTATGAATACCTCGAGGGGCGATTCGGTCCCAATGTGCGTCTTTATGCCGCTTCTGCGTTCACACTAGCCCAGCTTGTCCGCATCAGTCTTATTCTCTACCTGGTCTCTCAGTTAGTGAAAGAGCTGACGGGCCTGCCCCCTATCTGGGCCGTGGTAATTGGAGGGGCCGTAACCTCCGTTTACACCGTTTTGGGCGGGATACGGGCGGTGTTATGGACTGACTTCATCCAGGCCGTAGTGCTCTGGGTAGGCGGCCTTGTATGCATTCTGGTGATAGCCATACGGCTGGGAGGGCCGGTGTCGGGACTTGGCGAGATCGTGACGTACGGCGTTGCTGAAGGGAAGTTCCGTTTCGCGGAGCTCATCAACGGCGAGCTGAAACCGGCGTCTGTATGGAGCCTCGACTTAACGCAGAAGACGGTCTTGCTCATGCTCCTCATGGGGCTTGGCAACTGGCTCGCCGAGTACAGCAGCAACCAGAACGTTGTCCAACGCTATTGCGCCTCAAGAAGCACCCGGGACGCCCGGATTGCCATGTGGGTCTGTTGTCTTTTCAGCGTGCCGACCTGGGCGCTGTTCATGTTCCTTGGCACGGCTTTATACACCTTCTACGCACGCTTTCCGAGCAGCAAGGCGGCGGCCATGCTGACAGGCGAGGCCGGCGCCGATCCCGAGGGGATCCTCCCCTATTTCGTCCTGAACAACCTGCCGTCTGGGATGTCGGGGCTGGTCATCGCGGCCGTCCTCGCCGCCGCGATGTCGTCTATTTCATCTAGCATCAACAGCGTATGTGCGGTGACTGTCGTTGACATTTACAGACGGCGTCTGGCGCCGGGAAAAGATGATGCCCATTATGTCTGGGTAGCGAAGACTGTGGGCATTGCGCAAGCGCTCATTATGATCGGCGGCGCCACGCTGCTGGTCGTTGTGCAGCGGAAAACACTCCAGGATACGGCCACGCTGTTAGGAGCGTTGACCGCTGGCGGGCTCTTGGGCATCTACCTGCTCGGCTTTTTCACGCGCATCGGCGACGGCCGGGCCGTCTTTACGGGCATCGCATTGACACTGCTCTTCACAGCCTGGATGGCATTGTCGCAGCTAGATTGGATTCCAGATGCCCTGCAGTCTCCCGTCGACGGTTACTATACGGGGCTTCTTGGGCATATTCTCATGTTCGCCGTGGGTTGCGCTGTCGGAGCGCTGCTCCCTAGGCGCGGACGCGATTTGGCGAATCTCACCGTTTGGACGCAGGAAAGGACTGTTTCAGTAGACACTGACACGGGTGTTTGACCGAAATGGTTTTGGCTGGATATGGTCCAGACACAAGAAGAGGCCGAAGAACGAGCCCTTTTGCACTCTTTCTTCGGCCTCGCGTTGCATTACACGCCGCATGTCGGCGTATTGAATGCGTAACTTGCTACATTCTCCTGAAGCGCCGGACCACCACGCCTGCGATGCCGATGCCCATCAGAAGTACCGTCGCCGGTTCAGGGATGATCCCTAGTCGCACTTCCACGACCAGATCCTGGTAATCCTGATCCCACTTGCCGTCCGGTTTGTCTTCCCACGCTAACATATACACGTTCGGAGTCGGCGTCGAGAAAACCAGCAGGTGGTCCATGAGGTCCGAGTTCAGCGCGTCTTCAGAGTGCCATGTGTTCGACCCTGTTGGGAACGTCATCCGGTCAAAGAAACCGAAAGTACCAACAGGGCTGATCATCGCACTGGGCACGCCGCCGAGCAGACCATACTCGCCGGGATCGTCGCCTACTGTGAAAAGGTCTGTGTAGGCAACGGGGCCGCCGCCGGTTGGCTGGTAATAACCGAAGGTCTGCCACGCGCCTGCATAGCGTGCCTCCGCATAGATATGAGCGGCGCCCGCCCATATCTGGTCCGGGTTGGCAACCAAGGCCGCAGCGACCAAGTTCGCGCTGCTGCCATAGTCTATCCCATAAAGCGCGTCATAGACCTCGTACAGATTTCTCTCGGCATCAGCCGGCGACCACGGGTCGTTAATCACCAATGCCGATGCGGGTAAC
>CAZBQH010000250.1:0-10355 GCA_964493915.1 uncultured Nitrospiraceae bacterium | reverse complement strand
CTAAGCGTGTCCCGGCTGGTGGATGTCGTGGTGGGAGGCGCGCGTGAGCCTGCACCTGCCGACCGTGACTCCTGGACGGCCAAGCAGTAGACCGGCAGGCCATTGCGGGCCCCGGCGAGGAAGTTTTAAGGTCTATTTGCCAATGAGAAACGCGGGGAACCGTTTTTCCGGTCGGGAGGAAAGACGCTATGCCTTCACGTGATATTGTCGGGGCCAAAGCCGCCTACAGGCGGAAGGACGCCGATGCCTCGCGCCGTGCCCATGATGCTACGGTTGAGGATGAACACGTTACAAAGGAGGGGAAGTACATCAAGAGCGTAGTTTATGGAGGTGTGGACGGGATCATTACCACCTTCGCGGTTGTTTCGGGCGTAGCGGGGGCGTCGTTGTCCGCGGGCATCGTGCTGATTCTCGGCTTTGCCAATTTGATCGCCGATGGTTTGTCCATGGCCATCGGCGACTACCTCAGCACAAAGGCCGAGAACGAATACAACAGAGCCGAACGCCAACGGGAGGTGTGGGAAGTACATAATTACCCCGAGGGCGAGAAGAAGGAAATGGTCGAGCTTTATATTGATAAGGGACTCGAGGACGAAGACGCGAGCGCGCTTGTCGATATCATCGCCCGTAACGAGAGAGTCTGGATAGACATCATGATGGTCGAGGAACTAGGGATCCTGGAATCCGGGGAATCTCCCTTGAAGAACGCTTTCGCTACCTTTCTGTCCTTTGGCCTGTTTGGCTTTGTTCCTCTGATCGCTCACCTTCTCGCGCTCGGGTTGCCGGTCATCCAGCCCTACGCGTTTCCCGCCGCATCGGTTCTTACGGGCATCGCGCTGTTCGTGCTTGGGGCGTTGAAAGTGCGGCTGACGGGTCTGAACTGGGTCCTGTCTGGGGCGGAGATGCTGCTTGTGGGCGGCATCGCAGCCATGGCGGCCTACGGCGTGGGCTACCTATTGTCGGGTCTCGCGTGATCCACCAGCTTGTGCGTCCCGCAAGCGGTGTTGCAGTCCGTCGCCGTCCCGAGCAGGCATTCTGCGGGCGCCAACGCCGCCTTGAAGCTTGACTCAGCGCGACAGTCTCCATAGGGTAGTCCAGGTAGGAAACGTAGAGGCCCTGCGCAAAGGAGACACTCGTGACCAAGTCTATGATAGATGTCCTCCGGGACCATTTGGGCGCCATCGCTGATGTTCGCGCCGCTGTTCAGTTGCTCGAGTGGGATCAAGAAACGTACATGCCGCCCAAGGCGGCCGCGGGCCGCGGCCAGCAGCTTGCCACGCTCTCAACCTTAGCCCATCGGTTGAGCACCGACCCCGAGTTAGGTGCTCTGCTTGAGGCGCTCGGACAGGTTGATCTCGGCGAGACTGACGCCAAACTCGTGACGGAAGCACACTACGACTACGACCGCGCCACGCGTCTGCCGGAGGATTTCATCCATGCATTCGCTCTGGCCAGAAGTGCCGCTTACGAGGCTTGGGTCAAGGCCCGGCAAGCGTCTGATTACAAGCAGTTTCAGGCGCCTTTCGGCAAACTGATGGATCTGCACCGGCGTAAGGCCGAGCTCTATGGGTACGAAGGCTCGCCTTACAACGCGTTGCTCGAGGATTACGAACGCGGCATGACCACGGTGGAGCTAGAGTCCCTCTTCGCGGAACTCGCCCCGTGGCAAAGCAGGCTTGTGGCGCGTATTGCCGACGCGCCGCACCAGCCTGACGCGGCGTGGCTCGAGCAGGAGGGGGACGAGCAGAAACAGTGGAGCTTGACGCTGCGCGTGCTTCGCGACATGGGTTACGACCTCGAGGCAGGCCGCCAGGATCGGTCGATCCACCCGTTCACCACCAACTTCGGTCTTTACGACGTGCGCGTCACCAACCGCACCAATCCGCGCGACCTGTTTTCGGCGCTCACTGCCGCAGTCCATGAGGGCGGCCATGCGCTTTACGAACAGGGTTTCGATCCCGAAGTGGCGCGTACGCCGCTGGCCGAGGCCCCTTCTCTGGGCATGCACGAATCCCAGTCGCGCATGTGGGAGAATCTTATCGGACGGAGCCTGCCCTTTTGGAAGCACTATACGCCGGTGCTGCGCGAGCAGTTCCCGGCGCAGCTTGACCATGTGACGCCGGAGCAGGTTTTCCAGGCGATCAACCGCGTTCGGCCGTCGCTGATTCGCGTCGAGGCTGACGAATGCACCTACAACCTCCACGTCGTCCTCCGCTTCGAGATTGAAGTAGCTCTTATCGAAGGCAAGCTCAATGTCGCGGAAGTGCCGGATCTGTGGAATGAGAAGATGAAGGAGTATCTCGGTCTCGATGTGCCCAACGACGCCGCAGGCTGTCTTCAGGACATCCACTGGTCCATCGGGACCCTCGGCTACTTCCCCACCTACGCCTTGGGCAATCTCTACGCAGCGCAGATCTTCGAACGCCTTGCACAGGATCTACCCGACCTTTGGGACCAGGTGGAAGCAGGCGATTTTTCGCATATTCTGAAGTGGCTGAGGGAGCATATTCACCGACACGGCCGCCGGAAGACGGCCGTACAAATTGTGCAAGACATCAGCGGGCGGATGCCGGCCGTGGATTCTTACATGCGCTATCTCGAAGGCAAATACACGGCCCTCTATGGGCTCTGAGAGGTGCCTGTTCCCTGCTTCAGGAGCGTGAGCGTCTTTTCGGCCTGGTAGTTAGCATCCGCCGCCGCACGGAGGAGGCGGCCCTTGCCCTCATGCCTGCGCAGAATGCGGGCGGCACAGGTCTCGGGCGTTGATTCCTCATCTTCCATGATAAGCAACGCTCCTGTGAAGCACAGCCAGTCCGCCAGAGACTGGATCCGTTCCCGGTTGACCCAGAGTACGCCTCCGTATTCGTTCACGAGCAGGTAGTCGCGTGCAAGGTAGTCTTCAAGCACGCTCTGGGCCATCTCGGCTGCGCCGTCCAGGCCGCGCACCGCGACCCGGGGCGCATTGCGGATCAATGTTTTCACCAGCAAGGCGTCGGCATACGCCTGGCCCGAATCAATTCCCATGCCGGCGAAAGCATCCGCCAGGATGGGCATGAACATCCAGTCGTCCATCCAGTGAACGTCGCGCAGCTCGGGATCGCGCTGTTCAAAGAGATTCTCGAGATGACGCAGGATCGCCCACGATACCGGGATGTAAGCCACGTCAGGCTCGATGTGCGCGAGAAAGGCCTTCGTGACCTCGGCTCCGAAGTCCAATCCATTGATCCGGTTTTCGAGGTCGCCAAGCAAGGCCATATCCTTACGGACGCCGGCCACAATGGCCGTTTGGTCAAAAACATGGCCCACCCATGCGCGCATCTCATCGAGCAGGCGGACAAAGCTCGGTTCCAACCTGCTCCATGCGTCGGGCAGCCGAACCGTCTTGCCGGCGGGCTGAAGCGTCTCGAAGGACGAGCTGTTTACCACTTCACGGAAGGGCCGGAGCACGCTGTCAAGGACGACCTCCTTGTGGGCATCCTCGATGCAGCGCGAGCCGCTGCCTTCGAGCCTGTCCGCAACGCTCCGCCACGTCCCGTCGCTGTCATAGACCTCGCGGAAGTCCAGAAACGCGTGGTACTGGTATGCGCCCAGCTCGACGAACAGACCTTCGTCCGTCAACTGTCTTCCTGACCGGATATACTCGAGGTTCGTCCTGTAGTTTCTGAAGACGTAAAACACGTTTTCGTCAGCGCGCAACGCCAGGGATTCGGCAAGAGTCCGGCGCACCAACTGCGGGTGGTCCGCCCCTGCTATGTTGATGGCCGTGGACAACCGGATCCACCCTTGCGTTGTATTGTATGCATTGTTGTAGAGGATAACCGCCCGGTCGGCGCCTGCCCGGTTCGAATAAGCAAAAACGTTTTCGTCGACCCAGCCCTTGGCCGTCTGGAAATCGTAGAGCGCGAAATGGGCTACCCCGCTGAACAGATGGCGCCGGCTCATTAAGGGGAAGATCTCGGTCTCGTGCCGCCATACCATGTGCTCGTCGATCTGCTCGTCCCAATAGGCCCGACGGTACTCCATGCCGTATTTTTCGGTGAATCCCTCGATTTGGCCGTGGCCGAACATCGGGAGACCCGGCATGGTGACCATGAGGAGCGCCACCCCGTAGTACTTGTCTCCCCGGCCGAACTGCTCGACAGCCGTCTGTTCGTCCGGGTTGTTCATGAAATTGACGAATCGTTTGAGCACTTCCGGGCTGAACTCGAGCACATTCCGGAGGGTCTGGCGATATTTCGCATTGTCCTCCATCTTTAGCATGTTCATGAAGGCGCTGTTGTAAACCCGGTGCATGCCCAGAGTGCGGACAAAATAGCCTTCCATGAGCCAGAACGCTTCGGCGAGCAATAACGTGTCCGGCGCATCCTGCTGGATGCGGTCGACGACTTCGCGCCAGAATTCTTCGGGCATGGCCCGATCGAATTCCTCTTTTGTCATCCCGTGTTCAGCCCGCGAAGGGATGGCGCCGCCCTCGCCCGGCGCAGGAAACCACAACCGCTGGTAGTGGCGTTTACTCAGCGTCATCGCCGCATCGAACCGGATGATCGGGAACTTGCGAGCTACGTGCAGGATCGTTTGAATCGCCGCCTCGCGCACCTCGGGGTTCAGATAGTTAAGCTGCGCCGTGTCGTTCCACGGCATGCTCGTGCCATCGTTGCCGTGGTAGATGTACCGGGCGTGGCCCGTGTACGTATCGGTGCGCTTGAATACCACTGCTGCGTCGCGGTGACTCCAGTAACCGTCCTCGATCTGCACCAATACCCGGCCGTCGTCGGCCAGGTTTTCGCAAGTGAAGCTGTAGCTGGGGTACGGCGGATAGTCGAGCTGAATAAACCAGTCAGTATGCTCGACGAGCCACTTCGAGTAGATCCCCACGTGGTTAGGCACCATGTCGCTGGCCAGCCGGATGCCCCGCCGCCATGCCCGGTCTCGTAAGTTCTCATAGGCCTCTTCGCCGCCCAGATCGCCCGCGACGACGTAATCATAGAGCGAGTAAGCCGACGACACGGCCTCCGGGTTGCCCATCCATTGTTTGATTCGCTGCGAGGCCGGCGACCGTTCCCACACGCCGATTAGCCAGAGACCTGTAAAGCCCCAGCGCGCCAGCCGGTCCAGCTCCTCGTCTGGGACCTGATCCAGTCGGCTGATGTGTCGCTGGTACTTCTTGGACATCTGATCGAGCCAGACGTACGTCGACTTCGCAATCAGCACTAGATTCGACATCCAGTCCCGGTCTTGGGTGAACCGCTCCGGTTCCGGGCCGGCCCCGGCGCGCCGGAAGTCCAGCACAAACGTCTCGCCAGGCCCAATGCCGCGCATCATGGTTTCTTCGCGCAGGACGTCCTTGACGCGCAGCAAGCGTTCCAGGAGTCCCGGCGGCAACCAGGCGCCCCAGTGGCGGCGCATATATTCGAGCTGATCCTCGAGCGAATCCGGGTAGGCGCGCGCAGGCGCGCGCAGAAACTCGAACAAAGGGAGCACGGCAGGGTCCAAGGGCGGCTGCGTCTCGAAAAAGGCTTCGAGGTCGTCCACGAGCTCGTTATAAGCGATTTCCCCTTTCAGTTCCGCGTCGTCAAAGAGCTCGCGATACGGCTTCAGTGCAGGATTGCTCATCGCGAGCGCAAGAAGGGACGCCTCGCGCGCCGCTGCTTCACGGTTCGCCTGGTCGTCTGTCCTTCCTTCGATAAATCCGGCGGGGGTCTGCGTGCCTTGGCTTACTGCCTGCGGCGGAAAATGCTGCACGAACACCCGGATCTGCCGCTCGAGATCTTCTGAGCCCCGCCGGTCGCGCGCATGGCTGACGCCCTGCGTGAGCGACCCCGGCACTTCCTCGCGCGTGTACCGGTCCCAGACATAGCGCAGCACTTCCCCATGGAGCCCGAGGGCCATCAGTTGGCCCGCGCGGACCGGCTGGGTGCCAGGTACGCTGAAATCGCGCCGCAGATTTATCTTGTGCGCCAGGCGGCGCAGGGCGCTGATTTCCCGGCGTGCATCGGTTTCCTCGCCAGGACGATAGGGGTGGGCGAGATCATAGCGCCGGCCGGCCTCGTGCGAGACGGGGAATCCAAAGGGGAAGTAGGCGCCCTCTTTCCGCTCAAAACTGATGTGAACCATGCTCCAGCCTGTTCATGTGTCCGGCATGTCCCTTTCGTGAGGAACAAGTGAGATCGTGCATCTCCATCCGCAGAAAAAAGGATACATGAAGCTGGCCGGGATATGCGAAAAAGGGAGCGTGCGTGTCGGCTGCGCACCAGGAGGATTAGTCGCTGATGACTGTCACGCCAGCTACGGTGCGCTCGACGACCGGGACGTGCAAGACGTAAGTCAACGGCTCGTGGATCTCCCCCCGGAGTTCCTGCAGGGCAAGCTCGACGGCTTTGTCCCCGGCCATCGCCAAGTCGGGATTCGTGGTCAAGAAAGAGGGGCGGCTAATGCAGGACGGCGCAATATTATCGAACCCAGTTACAGTTACGTTCCCGGGGACGGCTACGCCGGCCTCGCGGAATTCCGCTACCAACTCCGCTGCCCAGATGTCTTCGAGCGCCATTATGGCGGTCGGCGGTTCGCTCATGCCTGTCCACCTTTTGACGAGAGCGGCGACTTGTTCGTGCCAGACGCTCCCCAGGTCGATATCCCAGCGGTCCTCGCTGCGGGGTGAGAGCCCCGCCTCGCGCAAGGCCGTCAGATAGCCCCGGTAGCGGTCTTTAGTCGAGCGCCATGCCAGACGCTCTGTCGATCCGAATTGCGTCATGAATGCAATATGTACGTGGCCGCACTCGAGCAGAGCCCTGGTCATGTCGAAGCCGGCCCCGTAATTGTCGAGAATGACTTGCGAACGCTTTTGCTCGGGCCAGGCCATGTCAATGAGCACGATGGGAACGTCGAGAAACTCGCTGTTTAGATAGTCTGTTGCGAGCGTCGCCTCGGTGCGCACGCCGGGATTGATCACAATCGCACTGCAACCTGCATCGATGAGCCGTCCCACCGTGTCGCGCTCCGAAGCCCAGTCTACTGGGGACGACTCTCCTGTAGCAACGATCACATGATAGCCGTGACGCCGGCAGGCTCGCTCGACCCCTTCGTAAAGCCGGACTTGGAACTCCGCCTTGGCGGACACGGGAAAGGCGAATCCGATAGCGCCGTTGTTTTGACCCCATCTCCGGTCGGCTTTGTATTCCGCAACCGACATCTTGCCGTCCGAGGTTTTACGGACGGCGCCCAGCGCCTCCAACTGGCCTAACGCGTGGGTTACGGTGCCTACGGACGCGCCATACTCGCTCTCGAGGGCGCGCAGACTGGGCAGCAGTTGTCCCGGCGCCAACCGTCCGCTGTCAATGTAGTCGAGCAATACCCGTTTGGCTATTCGAGAGGCCAAGGACTGTCGCATTATGTTTCCTGTTGCACTTGGCGGCAGTGTGATTAAACATCATCATAAGCGCTTCAAGTCTATCATAATCCTATCCTTAAGTAAAGCCTTTATGAAAGTGCCTATGCAGGGCTCTCAGGCCGCCAAGTCTTCGCGAGGGCCTCTAGCATAAGAGTTTTTTTCACAATAGGTTACAAAATACCATATCGAATCGGTACAGCGGGTATGATGCTTTCTGTTCAGCGGCTCTTTTTTCCTATTGACAAGGCTTGGCCCACCTGCTAACATGTGTTTAAACATCCGTGCAGGTGCGCGGCCCTTGGGCTGCGGCACGGGGCAAAGTAGAAGGCGTCAGGTCCGAAACAGACGGTCCTGCGCCAGGGACCTAATCAGGAGACAAGGAGCGAGCCATGAGTATCAAGAGAACGGGTTTTACCCTCATCGAACTGCTGGTTGTGATTGCCATCATCGGCATTCTCGCCTCGATTCTGTTGCCTGCGCTATCGCGGGCGCGAGAAGCCGCCCGGCGGGCATCCTGCGCAAACAACCTGAAGCAATGGGGACTCATCTTCAAGATGTACAACAATGAGAACAACGGCAGCTTCCCCAGCAAGGCCAACTACGCTGTCTTGTCGTGGACCAGCGCATGCCTGAACTTTGCGGGCGAACAACTCTATCCCGACTATTGGACCGATCCTGCGATTGCACGGTGCCCGTCTGACTCCGGGGGCGACTACTGGGGCAACATTTTTGGCGTTGAACAAGACTACCCTGCGCAGATCCAGAGGATAGCGAAACTGGCGGCTGCACAAAACAACAACCGGTTCTGTCTGAATTGGATGCTGTCCATGCCCATTTCCTACTTATACATTCCCCATGCGGTCCGGACGCCGTCGCAACTGCTTGATGTGCAGAGCGGCTACAATTTTGTGTATGCGACATGGGCCGGAGTAGGCACCGCCCCGTTTATTGATTTTGCCACGTTGCAGGCTCAGGGCTGCGGGGGAACGGGGGCCGTATACTCCGTGCATGATTTGCACGGCGCACCCCATCAACAGGGAAGCGCGGAAGGCTACTTTGGGCACTATGAGCCTGTCTGGATTGATGATGACGGAGGCGAGTTGCCGGAAAGCTACCCGGCCTTGAAAGAGGGGATCGAGCGCTTCTTCATCACGGACATCAATAACCCCGCCGCCGGCGCGCTCGCCCAAAGTACAGTGCCGGTCATGCTGGACGCTTATTCGGACCGGGGCATCTGGCAGTCCTATACTGCCGACGTAGGCACACTGAGGTTTAACCATATTCCGGGCGGCTCAAACGTAATGTACATGGACGGGCATGTCGAGTTCCTCAAATGGCCGGCCAAGTTCCCCTTGAGAAACTCGTCGCCCACAGTGATTGGCGGCAGGCCTGTGCTTGGCCAATACCTTTCATTGTGGGCGGCCACGATGGGCGGTTTTGGCTGATAGGCTGACAGATTTCTCGATAGGTGCCTGAGAAGGAAGGTCTGACCCGGCAACCGTCTGGGTCAGGCCTTCATGCTGTCTACCCGGACCCGCAGTCCCTCCAGGAATGAGGGCGCGCGCCGCGGAGCAGAAACACCGGGAAACATAGATCGGCGGCGCGGGACGCTGCGTCTTGCCTTCACGTGCTTTTCCCGTGCGTTGACGGCGCATAGGCGCTTCTCTATGCTTACGCCGTTTTGCAATAGGGAGGATGTTATGCAGGCCGAGATTCTCATGATCGGGACCGAACTGCTCATCGGGCAGATCGTAGATACCAACGCGGCGTTTATAGGCAAAACGCTGGCTGAGAACGGGATCAATCTGTACCAGAAGACCACGGTGGGCGACAACGCCCGCCGTATTACGCGCGCCTTGAGCGACGCGCTTGACCGGGCGGACGTGGTTCTCACTTCAGGCGGGTTGGGGCCGACGGAGGACGATATTACCCGGGAATGCATTGCGGAGTTGCTTGATCGGCCTCTCGAATTCCGCCAAGACCTTTTCGAACAGCTTGCCGCCCGCTTCGCGCGCATGGGGCGGACGATGAGCGAGAACAACAAGAAGCAGGCCTATGCGCCAAGAGGCGCCGTCGGCATCCGCAACGAGCATGGGACGGCGCCGGGCCTTATCATCGAGGACCCACGGGGCGTCGTCATCTGCATGCCGGGCGTTCCCCTCGAGCTGCATGCCATGTTGACCGACAGCGTGATCCCTTATTTGAGGAAAAGGTTCAGCGTTGCCGGCCTGCTGCACTGGCGCGTGCTCCACGTCTGCGGTTTGGGCGAGTCGAACGTAGACAACGCCATAGGCGATTTGATCGCCGGCCTGCAGAACCCGACAGTCGGCGTGCTGGCCTCGCCCCGGTCGGTCCGCATCCGCATCGCTGCCCGTGCCGGCAGCATCGAGGAGGCGAACAAGCTGATCGATCCCGTAGACGAGGAGGTGCGCCGCCGCCTGCCAGGCCTTATCATGGGCGCCGATGACGCCATGCTCGAGGGCGTCGTTGACAAGCTGCTGGCGGCTCGGGGATGGACCTTGGCCGTCGCCGAGACGACGACGGGCGGGATGATCTGCCAGCGCCTGGTGTCGGCTGATGCCGCGTCTTTTAAGGGCGGCACGGTGTCTCCGCCTGAAAGCGGCGCCGACTTGTCGCCCGATGAAATGGCCCTGGACGAGGCCGGACGCGTTCGTCAAACCTATGCGGCTGATTGCGGCTTGGCCGTTATGACGAACCTCGCGGCCCGATCCACCTCTATCGCGTTAGTAACCCCCGAAGCAGGCCGAACCTGGCACACGGCCTTTGCCGGCTCGGACGAAATCCTCCAGTCCCGCGCTGCGATGCTGGCTCTCGAATACGTTCGCCGATACCTTGCAGGTGTCGAAGCGTCCTGAGGTGTTTCCCGTGCTGCTTGGTGAAGAAGGGGCCGCCGAGGGCGCGCCGTCCACATGTGCCATGCCTTTTGCCTTTGCTGTGTTGTGATTCA
>CAZBQH010000249.1:0-5329 GCA_964493915.1 uncultured Nitrospiraceae bacterium | reverse complement strand
CCCTCGGGCAAGGGGTAGAATATTCTTGAAGGCGTGCCTCCCGCCGCCTGCGGGAAACTACCCTGCGACTGTTGTCCCACTTTTGCCGAGGTTGCCATGGGCTGGCTTTTGGCCTTCATCTTTGCGATCACCACCGGGCTTCTGGCCATGGTGCTGTTCCTTCATTGGGACGCCCGCCGCACGGCAGCAGCCCAGCTCAAAGCTGCCAGCGAGAAGCTCCAGGCCCTAGAGAAACAAGACGCCGACATCACCAAGCTCCAGAGAGAGCGGGACTCGCTGGCCCAGACGTATCTCTTGATGCGAGGTCAGATCAAGGACTTGGATCACGCCAAGGCTGAGAAGCAGCGAGTGATGGATGAGGCAAAGGCGTATGCGGAGAAGTTCAACGCGCAGGCCGCAGAGGCCAAGGGCAAATTCCAAGAGCGCCAGACGCGGTTGGACGAGGAACTGCGCCGGCTTACGGACGAGGTCGCTGCGATGCAGAAAGAGCATCAAGCCCTGGCCGACGAAGTGAATCTCCAGCACATGGGCTTCTACGAGGCCCGCTATAGCTTCACCACTTCCCTAGCCTACAAAGCCGCGCTGGATGAAAATCTTGCCAAGCAGCAGGCCATGATCAAGGGCAAGTCTGCGGCGATCAGTAAGCAGGATCTGACCCGAGTGACGCCTGCCGTGCGTGGACAGTTGAACAAGTTCATGTCCCTGATGCTTCGCGCCTTCAACGGTGACTGTGATTCCGCCATCTCTCGCGTCAGGGCGACAAACTTTTCCGCCATTGAGAGCCGCATCGACCGGGCCTTCGCAGCCATCAACAAGCTGGGTGCGCCGCAGGGGTGTGCGATCGCGGAACCGTTCAAGGAACTGAAGATGGACGAACTCCGGCTTACCCATGAACACGCGCTGAAGGTTCAGGCCGAACGGGAAGAACAACGGGAACTGCGAGAGAGGATGCGGGAGGAGGCAATCGTCGCCAAAGAGCAGGAGAAGGCCGACCGGGAGGCCGCGGAGGCCGCAGAGCAAGAGCGGCTCGTCCAAGAGGCGCTGGAGGCGGCCAGGGCTGAAATGGAGGCGGCGGCCGGTGAGCGGCAAGCGGAGCTGGAGGCCAAGATGCGGGAGCTGGAGCAGCAAGTCGCTGATGCTCATGCCAAGACTGAGCGGGCTATTTCAGAGGCCCAGCGAACGCGGGTGGGGCATGTCTACGTGATCAGCAATGTCGGCGCTTTCGGAGAGAACATCTACAAGATCGGCATGACGCGGCGCAAGGAGCCTGAGGACCGCGTCTCCGAACTGTCTGGTGCGGCGGTGCCATTCGACTTTGATATCCATGCCTTGATTCAGACGGAGGATGCCCCAGCACTGGAGGCTGAGCTGCACCGGCGGTTCGCGGATCGCCGGGTGAACGTGATCAATGAAAGGAAAGAATTTTTCCACGTAACGATGGAGGAGATCGCCACCGTGGTGCGGGAGAGGTGCGGCGACATCGAACTGACGCTTGTCGCTGAAGCGGCCGAGTTCTACCAGAGCGAGGCGTACCGCAAAGCCAAGCAGATGCCGCTGCTGTCCGGCCGCAGATGGGCCAACGGCTTTGTGGAGGCCAACGCATGATTGCCCCCGTCCAGCCCCCGCCTCGGGAAGCGCTGTGGTTCTATGTGCGTGACGGCCGGAGATTCGGTCCCACGGACGCCGCTGGGCTGCAGGTCATGGCCAACTGCCGACACCTCTTGCCCGGTTGCAAGGTGCTGAAACACGGAGAGGAGGTGCCTGGAATAGCGACTGATATCGAAGGACTTGTGTTTCCTCCTGAGCCGCCACCCTTGCCCCGCACCGACTCCCGATACGACCGGCTCTACCGCAGTAGTGACGAGCGGGTTCTGCTTGGGCTGTGCGGCGGCCTTGCGCACAGATGGGGTGTGCCGGCACTACTGGTGAGGGCGGGCATGGTGATTCTCTTGGGCTTCATGGTCGGCTGGGCGTATCCCTTCAGTGCGGTCTTTCCTGCCCTGCCAACCAAGGACGTCCGGAGTCCCCGCCAAAGATGACCATGTTGGTGGCCTGGTCCCCACAGCCGCTGGCGGTCGGGACAATGGTAGTGACGGGTCCCCCCGTTCCAGACGGTGCTTTCTACGATTCTGCTGGGCAACGCACACTTGCCTAGGCCATGCCTGGTCGGAAGCAGTCACTGCGTCTTCCCCCAACTAGAGCCGCTTCAGTTGCCAACGCGAGTCGCGAGTTCGGCGTTGGAGCGCGGGGTTGCACAGTCCCCTCCCCCGAAGTAGCCTATCCTCCCACAGCGAGAGCAGTCAGTTCATAGCGGGGCTGGCTGCGGTACATCCGTCGCTGCTGTGTTTGAGTGCCACATCAACTGGGAGGCCTCTAACGTGAGTTCTACAGCGGCGGGTCTTTTTGACGTGTCTGCGGTATCCCAATCGGAAATTGGCCTAGCTATCGCGGCTTTGGGATTGTCGTCGCAGGATCTCAGTAGCGACGCCAAACGCGCTGTGGTCGTAAAGCTGGCGTTTATCCTGCAAACCGCAACAAAGGTGCAGCAGTTGTGCAAGGAGTTGGGCATATTGATCAGCGACAAGTCAGTCTTCCAAATAGCAACCACCCTAAGGGTTGACGCCAGTGCCGAATTTCCCAAGGGGAATCCACTGAGTGCCAGTGATCGACAAATCGCTGAAGAACTTGTGTACCAGTTCCTGAAAGCGACCTTGCCTCCTGATCGCTCTGCTGACTTAAGGAGCGAAGCCAAGAGCCGGGTTGCTTTCGGAGAGCGCGGTCGGACAACGCTTCATTGGATTGGGCAAAACATTCTTGGCTTTGGCCGCTAGCCAGGCCCTTCCCACCTGATGGCTAGTGCGGCGGGCGGCACCACCCTCGCGACCTCAAGGGATTGATTCAGATGGCTGCAGTGGCACTCTCGCCTGTGCGTGATTTCGCAAAAGTCATACTGTTGCCATTTATTGATGAGCGTTTAAAGCGGCACCCAGGCCGGCCAGAGGCAGAGGAGTTTTTTCGCATTGGTAGAGCGCACCTCGCAATCGTTCATGACCGATGCGAAGCTTTTCTGCGGCTTATTTCCGCCGAAGACATGGGGCCGTTCTTTCGGTGTGTTTTTAACGCACTTCAGAGGTCCCCGGTCCGCTTAACGCAGCGATTCTTCTGCACCCTGCAGATCATCCATGCCTACGGCTCCTTTCTTCGCGCGGAATCCGAGAAGCTGCCATGGATGCTCTTGGTCACTGAGGGGGCATGCGACATGTACGGACAGTCAATGGAGTTATTCACAATGTTGCGAGATGAGGAATTGGAGTGGCAGGCCGGTGAGCCGGCATCAGGTAATGAGGAACGGGCACTGCGCTTCTCGCTCTGCGCACTTGTCGATATTTCCCGCCAAACGCGATGCACACCACCTCACCCCAGCGTCGGCATTGCTGTGATCCGCGTCATGGATGAGCTGGTCGGTGGATTGATTCAGGAACTGGATACCAGGGGCGTGTTAAACGTGGGGGAATGGTTGATTGAAAACGCCTGGAACACCCCAGGTCGCCCTTGAGACAACGACGCGGTACCGAAGCAGAAGTTGTAGTGTGAGCTGCCTGTTGAAAGGAAGACATGTCTGACTTCAGTTACGGGGAAATGCGGCTGGTGTGGCTGGCGGTGATTTTGGTCATCGCGGCTGTAGGCGCTGCGACTTCCGGTGAGGGTGCTGGCGTAGTGCTGGCACTCTTGGCAGGAGCCGCCGTGATATTTTTTCTAATGTGTCGAAAGGTCGATGGTTGAGCCTAGCGCGGCGCAATCTCGGAGGCCCGAGGGCGGGCGATCTGCAAGAACACGTTCGTCCGTGACGAGCCTTATCATGCTCGTCATTGGCGTCAGGACACCGTCGGCAGGGGCCGTCCTGCATCACAGACCATCACAACGAGTTCCGGGTCCGCTAGGCTGTCATAGCCCGCGCTGCCAGCGCCGTCTTGGCCCCCGCTGCGGCGACCCGTGAGAACCCGGATTGGTTCACCATCGGCCCGGTGGAGGCCCGAGGCCGCTCGGGGTACCAGGCGACGATGACTCAGGTCCAGCCAAGATCACGTTCAACGTGAGAGCCACGGTCCCGCATCGGAGCGAGACAAGAGCCATCCCTGTGTCACGGTACGGGCGTCGCCAACGGAGAACGAGGCTCGCGCAGCCCGTCGCGGCCTGTGGCAGGAACGCGATCCCGTGCCGCCCTGGGAATGGCGGAAGCAGGAGCGGGAGAAAAGAGCGGGCAGGTGACGTGTTCGGCCGCTCGGGGGCTAAGACGCTCCGCCAGGAAAACGTCTCGCACCGCCCTGGCACTTGTCGCTCACGCGGCTATTGCTTGAACTTGTCGGGCAGGGAGATGTTGGGATTCGCCTTCAGTACGGCTTTCGCAACGTCGGAGAGCGTGGTTAGCCCCTGGAGGGAAACGCCGCCTTTGCTCTGCGCTAACACCTCGGCCGTCTCGTCGGAAATCGTTGTCAGGCCATCAAGGTACAGGTCACGCTCTTTCTGCGTCAGCGCTTCGGCCGCGCCCTTGGACAGCGTGGTGAGTCCATTGAGGAGCAGCCGGTCGCCCTTGTGCTGCCCGAGCATTTGTGCCGCTTGATCGGAGAGTGTGGTGAGGCCGCTCAGTGACAAACGGTCGCCCTTGTGTTGCGATAGCGCTGTTGCAACACCATCAGGAACCGAAACAAGGCCATTGAGGGAGAGGTCGCCTTCGCTTTGTGCCAACACCTTGGCCGTTTGGTCGGATAACGTTGTCAGGCCGTTAAGGTAGAGGGTTGGCAAAACCCCCTTCCGCTGCGCGAGAGATTGCGCCGCGTCTTCCGAGAGCGAGGTCAGCCCGTTGAGGTGCAGCGTGTCCTGGTGTTGCGCCAATGCTCGGGCCACCTTGTCGGACAGCGAGGTCAGGCCGTTGAGGGACAGAGAGCCTTTCTGTTGCAATAGCGACTCAGCCTGGTCAACTGTCAGCGTCTTGATCTCGTCTGTGTCCTCGGGCAACTCCTGGCCTACGGCAGCACATGCCGCCAGCACCGCCACCGCCAGTACGCATCGCATGACGAATCCTCCGCACGGGTGGACGCATCCTACCGCGAGGCCGGCGGGGCCTCCAGCGTGCTCGCTACGGGCTGGACGGCTGGGTACGGCCCTAGGACGAGAAGCGGAACTTCGCTCGGACATTGGCTAGATCAATTGTCAGTGGGGCGGCCTAGGGCCCGAGTCCAGGCTGTCGAAGTCGCCAAGGGGCCGGCTGGGCCCAGGCTGATACGGCCGGGACATGTAGGCAACGCAGCCCGCTATCCAGAGCAGCGCG
>CAZBQH010000248.1:0-2494 GCA_964493915.1 uncultured Nitrospiraceae bacterium | reverse complement strand
TCGGCCTTCCGGCGTCTTTCTACCTCGCGAATCGCCCCTGAAATGTTTTCTTCAGGCGGCGTCAGGATCAAGCTGGCGCCGAGAGCGGCGATGATCTTCTTGCGCTCCTCGCTCATGTTCTCGGGCATGACGATGACGACCTGACAGCCCATGCGCAATCCGACAAGCGCCATCCCAATCCCTGTGTTCCCTGACGTCGGCTCCATGACGGTCATGCCGGGCCGCAGATCGCCCCGCCGGACGGCTTCCTCGAGCATGAAACGGGCAACGCGGTCCTTGATGCTCCCACCGGGGTTCAGGTGTTCCGCTTTGGCGTAGATGCGCGCCCCGGTCATTCCCTCGAGGGTGACCAGGGGCGTATTGCCGATTTGGTCGAGCACGGTTCCAGGTCTCATGAGATCCCTCTATCCTCCAAACGGGATGGAAATGTGGAAGAGTAGCGTGCCTTCCCGGGCAAGTCAAGACAGAAGCGACACAGGCGGCTACGTCCTTTGCTGATGCAGAAAGGCGCTCGGGGGTTGCCCGCGGTGTTTGTGGTAGATCCGGGAAAAGTAGAAGGGGTCCTCGTAGCCCAGCTTTTCGGCCACGGCCACCACAGTCAGTTCGGGGTCTCCCGCCATCAATTCCTCGGCCCGCGTCAGTTTCATCTCGGTCAGGACCTTTTTGAACGAGGCCCCCAGGTATTTCGAGAAGGCCCGCGACAGCGAGCAGTAGCTGACGCCGAGATGACTCGCCAGCATCTGCAGCGTGATCGTCTCATGCAGGTGCTCGCGCATGTACTCGACGGCCTTGAGCACGCGCGAGTCTGTTTTGACGGCAACGAGATGGTTGCTGACGATGTATCTGGCCAGAATCGAGAACAGGCCCAGGATCGATTCGAGATGATGCTTCGAGACAAACCGCTGGGCCAGAAAGGCCTTGTGGAGCGCGTCCGTGCCGAAACGCTGACCCCAGTCGCGGGCCACTTGCCGGGGCATCTGACGCGCGGACCGCATCTGGCCGATCATGGCGCAGCCCAGAAGATAGCCCTCGCCGTGGATAGGGAAGACGGCTTCCATCAACCCGGCGTGGCACGGGTAACACAGCAAGCCCTGGGACCGCGCTTTCTCGCGGGCGCCGGCAGTCTGTTCCATGCATCTCTCTGGTCCGTAAAGCTTTTGGATGAGCTGACAATACCGACAGTCCCCCTGATCCATGCCCGATTTCAGCAATTGGCCGGCTGCGTCGTAGAAGACGATCCGGATGCCGAAGCATTCCCGGAACTGGTCAAGGATCTGCTTGACGTCCGGTGTGAGAACGGCGTGCAGCATCGTCGCGGGGTTGCGTGTCGCGTCCATTGGGAGTCCAAGTCCTTGCCCAAATTCCGGCATTTCTGCGTTGCCAAGAGCGTCTTTTCCCTTGTCGTATTTTACGTGTTGGCGTCAAAAAAATCCATGTTTTCGGCAAGAACTGCTATGTCCTTTTCCTCTTGCGCAAGATAGGATAGTTGCGAAACGTGCGAGGGACGGCCGTGCAATGAGGAAAAGCGGTCGAAACCCCTCCCGGGATTATTTAGAACAAGGTTTTTTCAAGGCAAACAAGGAGAACTGGAATGACTAAGCTGTTAGAAAAGCGCGGGTTTACGCTCATCGAGCTCTTGGTGGTGATCGCCATCATCGGGATCTTGGCGTCCATTCTGCTCCCGGCGCTATCGCGGGCGCGCGAGGCGGCGCGCCGCGCAAGCTGCGCCAACAACCTGAAACAGTGGGGGCTGATCATGAAGATGTATAGCGGCGAGAACAAAGACAAGTTCCCGCCGCCAACTCAATACAAGGCCGACGGACATCCCTTCTTGCAAGGTATTGGAAGCTCGACCCTGTACCCCGAGTATTGGACCGACGTGAATATCATGATTTGCCCGTCCGACCCGCGCACTGGATGGAGCGGGTGGCAGTGGTCGGATTACCCCGGGACCAACGATGACCTTGCCGCTCAGGTGCAGCAAGTGGCGGGCTATGCAACGCCCACGGCGGAACTGGAGAGAGGGAAGAGATTCTGCCTGAACGCGATTCTCTCTTTTCCGATTTCCTATATTTACACGGGTTTTGCGACCCAGTCCATGGGGCAGTTGGTCGACCTTGTCTATGGCGCGGGACTGACGATCTATGGCAAGGGCTTCGAGCTTCAGGCGGTGGACGTGTGCAAGCCGATGGGAATCCCCTCGACTTGGTTCTGGGGAATCTCGTACCAGAACTACCTTGGCAACGATCCGGTCAATTCCAACTGGCCCTGGTTGTTGGATGACGACGGCACGCCGCTGCCTTCGTCCTACCCCCCTTTGAAAGAGGGCATTGAGCGGTTCTTCATCACCGACATCAACAATCCCGCGGCGAGCGCCCAGGCGCAGAGCACGATTGTCACGATGTTTGACGCCTGGTCGACGGCAGGCAATGCCGTGGGCGGCTGGCCGGCCACGAACAACACGGCCGCTTTCTTCAACCATGTGCCGGGGGGC